>DAIEHO010000211.1 GCA_027353565.1 Propionibacteriaceae bacterium | reverse complement strand
TCGCAGGTACGGGCGTGCAGGTGGTCGAAGCCGACATGGCCGAGGGGCTCCACGAGCTGGACGGCACGGTCGACCTCGTCGTGGTGAACCCTCCGTACGTGCCGCTGGACGCGTGGGAGAGCGTCCCTGCGGACGTACGCGACCACGACCCCCACCTCGCGGTGTTCTCCGGGGACGACGGGTTGGACGCGCTGCGCGTCGTGGCGACGGTGGCGGCCCGGCTGCTGAAGCCCGACGGCCTCCTCGCGGCCGAGCACGCCGAGGTCCAGCACGCCGACGTCCTCGCCCTCTACGCGCGGCACGGGTCGTTCGACATGGTCCGTGACCACCAGGACCTGGCCGGCCGGTGGCGCTTCGTGACCGGGCGGCGCGTCCCGTGACTCGGCCCGGCCATTCGTGCCTTCGCGGGCGGGCTGGCAGGATGAGCAGGTGACCGAGTCCAGCGACGAGACGACATCCCTCGATGGCGGCCCAGCCACGGAGGTGACGGGGGCGACCCCGGAGGCCCACGTGGTTGCCGACGCCACGCCGACCCCGGTGGGCGAGCCCGAGACCGCCGTCGAGCCCGAGGCCGTGCCCCAACCCGAGCCAGAGGTCCCGCCGGTGCCAGAGCCGGAACCTGAGCGGGAACCGCTCGTGGTCAGCGCTGACGACCTCAAGGCCGCGGTCGAGGCCGTACGGACCGCGATCCGCGCGGGGGACAGCGTCGTGTTCCCCACCGACACCGTGTACGGGATCGCCGCCGACCCCTTCTCGCCGGCGGCGGTGCAGGGGCTGCTGGATGCCAAGCACCGCGGCCGCGACATGCCGCCGCCCGTCCTCATCGGCGACGCCGAGGTCCTCGAGGCCTACACCAAGGACGTCCCCGCCGCCGCCCGGCTGCTCGCCAACCGCTACTGGCCCGGCCCGCTGACGCTCATCCTCGAGGCACAGCCGAGTCTTCGGATGGACCTCGGCGAGACGAAGGGCAGCATCGGCGTACGTGTCCCCGACCATGAGGTCGCTCGCGCGATCCTCCGCGCGACAGGGCCGCTCGCGGTGTCGAGCGCCAACATCAGCGGCGAGCCCGCCGCCACGGACGAGCCCGAGGCTCGCAGGCAGCTTCGGGGCTCTGTCGCCGTGTACGTGGACGGTGGTCCGACACCCGGGCCCACACCGTCCACCATCGTCGACTTCGCCGACGACCTGTCCGGCCGCGTGCTCCGGGTCGGGGCCATCCCGCTGGACGAGCTCCGCAGGCTGCTGCCCGGCCTTGAAGGACCCGAGCCCGATCCCGTACCCGAGGAGTCCGTGCCGGCCGGGGAGTCCGTACCCGCGGACGGGTCCGTACCGGATGCGAGCGCGGCCGAGGAGAACAAGGACGTCACCGAGCCCGCAGGGACGCCGACCGAGGCGACGGACGCGCCGGTGACCACGATCGACGCGCCCGGGGCGAAGGGCCACATCCCGGTGGCTGAGGTGGCCAAGGCCGAGGAGACGACCCCGTAGGTGCGCGAGTACGTCCTCGTCCTGCTCATCGCCCTGGCGGCGACGTACCTGTCCGCCCCCATGTGCCGCAGTCTCGCGCTGCGGCTGGGGGCCGTCGCGATGGTGCGTGACCGCGATGTTCATGCCCGCCCGGTTCCGTACTTCGGCGGTGTCGCGATGCTCATCGGCGTGACGGTGGCCTTCTTCTGCGCCGCCCACCTGCCGTTCCTCGGCCGTCACTCGTCGGTGACCAGCGACTCGCTCGCGGTCCTCGGCGCGGCGGCGGTCATCAGCATCGTCGGCGTCGTGGACGACATCATCGACCTGCCGGCCATCGCCAAGGCGGCGGGTCAGGTGCTGGCAGCCGGCGTCGCGGTGCTCGGCGGAGTCACGGTGCTGTGGATCCCGCTCCCCGGACGCCTCGTGTCGCTGGACCAGGGGACCGGGATCGCGGTCACCGTCGTTGTCATCTTCATCTGCGCGAACGCCATCAACTTCGTCGACGGGCTGGACGGTCTTGCTGCGGGGGTGGTGGCGATCGGGTCGCTGGCGTTCGCGGCGTACGCGTACATCCTCACCGTCGAGCACGACCTCGTGCGGGCGACGACGGCCAGTCTCGTCACGGTCGTGGCAGCAGGCGTGTGCCTCGGGTTCCTCGGCCACAACTTCTTCCCGGCGAGGATGTTCATGGGCGACGCCGGCGCCATGCTGTTGGGTGTGCTGCTGGCGACCTCGACGATCAGCCTGAGCGGGCAGCTCGACCCGGCGTCGTTGACGGGTACCGGCGGGCTGCTGGCGGCCTACCTGCCGATCATCCTGCCGCTCGCCGTGCTCGCGCTGCCGGTCCTCGACCTGGTGCTGGCATACGTACGGCGCACCATCGCCGGCACATGGTGGTTCCGTCCCGACAAGAAGCACCTCCACCATCGGCTCCTGCAGCTCGGCCACTCGCAGACCAGGGCAGTGCTGCTGATGTACCTGTGGACGTCGTTGCTCTCGTTCGGGGCGATCGCGATCGGCTTCATGAACAACAACTGGTGGATCATCGCCGTCGTGGTGGCGCTCGCGGCGATCCTCGTCCTCCTGACGGTCCTGCCCAGGCGGCGCGCCGCTGTGGCTCGGTCCGTCGCTCGGCACGCCGACCTGCCGGTGCCGCCGCCGGCCCGGAGCAGCGAGCGGCCATGACTCCGTCGCCGAACCGGGTACGCGCGACTCGGCTGTTCGTCGGCGGCCTCATCGGGTGGCACGGTGGCCTCGTGCTCTCGGCGGTGGTCGGAGCTGTCCTCCACGGAGTAGCCGGACTCCTGAGCGGTGTGATCGGCGCCGCCCTGGCGGTCGCGTACTACGCCATCGGCCAGGGCGTCCAGATGCAGTACGCCGACGCCTCGCCGCAGACGCTGCGCACGGTCAGCATCGCCTCGTACGTGGTGCGCGTCTCGATCCTCGGTGCACTCCTCTGGGCGTCCATCGTGTGGCCCGGCGTCATGGCCCTGCTCGACACCCGTGCCCTGTTCGCAGGCATCGTTCTGGGCGTGCTCGGGTGGCTGACCGGGCTGGTCGTCGCGTTCCGCAGGCTGCGTGTCCCGACCTTCGACGAACCGAGTCTGTGAGATATGACCCTCCCGGTGAGGACTGCTAGGCTCGCCGTGCCATGAGCGAACGACGAGGTGAAGCCGGCGACAGCTACGGCGCGCTGAGCTACATCGTGGCGGGGCCTCTCCTCTACGGAGGTCTTGGCTGGGTGGCAGACCACCTGTTGGGTACGATCTTTTTCCTGCCCCTCGGAGTCGTGGGAGGACTGGCGCTGAGCGTCTTCGTCATCTACAAGCGATACTCGGCCGCTGAGCGGTCCTCCGAGACGAACAACTGACGAAAGGACACGGTGACTCCGCTAGCCACCCCATTCCTTCCGCTGGAGGGAAACGCACCACCGACGTTCGGCGTGGGCTCGTTCGACTCGCGCCCGTTGTTCCCGAGCGCCGCCTGGACCCACGGCGACACGGCGCACTACGCGTGGACCGACATCTGGGTCACCAACCACATCCTCCAGGCCGTCATCGGGGCCGCCCTGGTGATCGGCTTCTGGCTCTGGGTGAGCCACAACATGAAGATCGTCCCCGGCAGGAAGCAGTACGTGGGGGAGTACCTCTACGACATGCTCCGCAACACGGTGGCGCGCGACATTCTGGGACACGACTACAAGACGTACCTGCCCTACATCGTGTCGATCTTCAGCTTCGTGCTCATCAACAACCTGTTCGGGCAGTTCTTCCTGTTCATGTTCCCGACGTTCTCGAAGATCGGGTTCGCGTGGGGCCTCGCTCTGCTCACGTGGCTGCTGTACAACGGGGCCGGCATCAAGAAGTGGGGCCTGTTCAGCTATCTCAAGCGGATGACCGTACCGGCTGGTGTCCCCGTCGCGCTGCTGCCCCTGATCATCCCGCTCGAGATCCTGTCGAACTTCATCGTGCGGCCCATCACGCTTGGCCTGCGACTGTTCGCCAACCTGTTCGCCGGCCACCTCGTCGTGCTCGTGTTCGTCCTCGGCGGCACCTACCTGATGTTCGTCTCCGAGCCGATCATCAACAAGGTCGCTGGTGGCGCGGCGATGATCCTCGCGTTCGCCATCTTCGCCCTGGAGCTCCTCGTGGCCGTGCTCCAGGCCTACATCTTCACCGTCCTCACCGCCCAGTACGTCTCGTCGGCCATCGCCGAGGAACACTGACCCCCCGATGAATCACCACCGGCTGTAAGCCCAATCCGAAAGGACCCGTCATGACCCTCCTTGAAATGTCTGGCTCGCTCAACATGGTCGGCTACGGTCTCGCGACCATCGGCCCAGGCGTCGGCGTGGCCATGATCTTCTCTGCCGTCATCAACGGCACGGCCCGGCAGCCCGAGGCCCGCTCCTCGCTGCTGAGCACCGCCTGGATCGGCTTCGCCGTCGTCGAGGCGCTGGCCATCATCGGCATCGCACTGGCGTTCGTGCTGACCGGCACGCTGACCAAGTGACGCTTCGATGACCCTCCTCGAAGGCACGGGCCCCCTCGGGCCGCTGCTGCCGGACCACCCGAGCGAGTTCATCGTCGGCATCGTCTTGTTCTTCATCATCCTCGGGGTGGTGTGGAAGAAGGTCGTACCGACGTTCGAGAGCACGTACGCGGCCCGGGCCGACGCGATCCGCGGCGGGATCGACCGGGCGGAGCAGGCTCAGGCCGAGGCCAATGCGGCGCTCGAGCGCTACCGCGAGCAGCTCAACACGGCCAAGGACGAGGCGTCGAAGATCCGCGAGGACGCGAAGAACGCCGGTGCCCAGATCCAGGCCGAGATGCGTACGGCTGCCGCCGCGGAGGCGGCTCGTATCGTGCAGGCAGGCCATGTGCAGGTCGACGCGGAACGTGCGGCGGCCCGGGAGGCTCTGCGTCGTGACGTGGGTGGTCTCGCTACGACGCTGGCCGAGAAGATCGTGGGTGAGGCGCTCACGGACGACGCCAGGTCGCAGCGCACCATCGACCGGTTCATCGCGGACCTCGACGCGGCCCCGCAGCAGGCATGAGGCCGGTCGGCATGGCTCTGAGCGCGAATGCAGAGGCCCGTCAAGGTGCGGTCGACGCCGTCCTGACGGACCTCCGTGGCGTGCCTGCCGGCGTGAGCGACGAGCTGTTCTCCATCGCTGACGCACTCGACCGCTCCGCGCAGCTCCGCCGAGCCCTGACGGAGCCCGCGATGCCCGTCGCCGACCGGCAGGCGATCTCGCGCCGGCTGTTCAGCGGCAAGGTGAGCGCCGTGGCGGTCTCCGTCCTCGAGGCGGCCATCGGGCAGAACTGGCGGTCCGGGCTGGCCCTCGTGGGTGTGGTCGACAGGCAGGGCGTGCGAGCGGTGCT
>DAIEHO010000333.1 GCA_027353565.1 Propionibacteriaceae bacterium | reverse complement strand
TGGCCGCCGACGCCGACGCGGTGGTCGTCGCCGTGCCCCCCGACCGTACTGGCGGTCCGACCGAGCCCATGGTCGAGGCCCATCGCCGCATCATCGCCGCTCGCCCGGACACCCGGCTGGTGGTCGTCGGGGGTGCCGGGTCGCTCCTGGCCGGCGACGGCATGCTCGTCGACGCACCAGGGTTCCCCGACGCGTACAAGCCGGAGGCCAAGGCCTTCGCCGCGATCCTCGACGACTACCGCGCCTCGACCGGCGTGGACTGGACGTACGTGTCGCCCTCGCCGGTGATCGCGCCGGGGGAGCGTACGGGGTACGTGACCGGTACGGACTCTCCGGTCGGCGACTCCGTGACGAGCACGGACTTCGCTGACGCGATCGTGGACGAGCTCGAGGCCCCCGCGTACGTGGGTCGACGCTTCACGGTCGCGTCGAAGGGCTGACGCCGGTCAGCGCGTCGCCCTGCTCGCCGCCGGGACGGGGCAGGCGCGCTCACCCGCGAGCCGCACCTTGAGCGAGTAGGCGAGCAAGCCCACGGCGGCGACCGCCAGGAGCGGCTGCAGGGGGGCGAACCAGGTCAGGGCGCCCGAGGCGCCGAGCGCCAGCAGCACGATCTTGTTGCACACCGGGCATCCGACGGCGAAGAACGTGAGGACGCCTCCAGCAACGCCGAACCGCGAGGGGCGGTCCTCACCCAGCGCCGGGTCGGGCGCGGACCCGCGCTCGCGCACGTACGTGGCGAACACCAGCCCGCTCAGCACCGCGGTCACGGCCAGGACGGGCCAGGACCACCACGTCACGCCCACCTCCCGCCCGAAGACCGGTGTGGGGATCATCGCGGTCGGTACGGCGACCACCAGCACGGTCACGACAGCCGTCGCCATCGCGACGACCCAACGGCGAGCAGACCAGCTTCTCACGTATACCCCCAGGAGTATGTACGGACTGAACTCTAGCGTGCCTGGACCACCGGCGCCCTCTGGGTCGCTGACGCTCCGCCTTGGCGGTACGAGACCTCCCGCGACCCGGTACGGCGTCGCCGGCGAACGGCCGTGGCCCACGCCCAGGGACGAGCCGCTCTCCACCCGGGACTAGGCGGTCACGGTCGTGACCAGGGCTTCGACCTCGTCGAGCCACAGGGCGCGCTGCTCGGGGGTGCTGCTCGTGACGGGTGAGTACATCCGCCTGGCGACGGTGCTGATCCCGCAGAAGCCGAAGACGCCGACCTCCCAGATCCGCTGCAGGGGGTCGCCGAAGATCTCGCGCTCCCGCTCCGGCGGCGTGTCAGCGGTGTTGAACACCAGGGCCCGCGCCTTCAGCAGACCGATGGGCGGCTGGCCGATGGGCGCGTCGCGGTAGGCGACCTCCGGCACGAACGTGCGGTCGACCCACCCCTTGAGCATCGCCGGCGGCATGCTCCACCAGTTGGGGTGGAACACGAGAAGGAGGTCGGTGGCGGCCAGCTCGGCCTGGTGCCGAGCGACCAGGACGTCGCCCCCGCGGACCGGCTCGAAGCCTTCCGCGTACAGGTCGTGCTCGATGACGTCGACGCCCATCCCGCGCAGCGTACGGGCAGCGCGTTCGGCCATCCGGTGGCTGAAGCTCAGCGGGCTCGGGTGCCCCACGACCGACAGTGCGAACACACGGACTCCTTGGCGGGCCTGGCACTCCGGGGCAGGTCCCGTGCGCCGACTCTACCGAGCAGTGCCCCGGGGGAGGGGCTGTTCCGACGACCGCGCACCACCTGCACTGGAGCCGCGCCGCAGTCCGACGCGGACCCACGTCTCAGTCGTACCAGGTCTCCGCGTGGCGCCGGGACCGCAGGTACGAGTCGACGACGGCTGCTCCGAGCTCGTCGAGGTCCGGGGCCACCACACGGCCGTCGACGCGTTCGGCGAGCCGGCCCATGAACCGCGCGAGCCCGGGGTCGTCGCCGAGGCGGAAGAACGTCGTCTGCGTCCCGCGACGGGCGACCTGGTCGAGCGCCTGGATCGTCAGGCGCAGCGTCTCGTCGTCCGGCGGGTACGCGAACCACGCCTGCCCCTCGCCCTGCAGATGTGCCGTGGGCTCGCCATCGGTCACGACGAGCAGCACCGGCTGCATCGTCGGGTGGTCCCGGAAGAACCTCTCCGCCAGCAGCAGGCCGTGGTGGAGGTTCGTGCCCTGCTCCCGCACCGCCGAGAGACCCGTCAGCTCGTCGATGTCCATCGTCTGCGCGAGGTACCCGAACGTCACGAGCTCCAGCCGGTCACCCCGGTAGCGGGTCGAGACGAGGTGGTGCAGCGCCAGCGCCGTACGTTTCATCGGGACCCACCGGCCCTCGGCCGCCATCGAGTACGACACGTCGACGAGAAGCGCGACGGCCGACTGCGTACGCGCCTCCGTCTCGGTCACCTCGACGTCTCGGACGTCGATGCGCAGCCCGTGGCTCACGTCCCCACCCTCGACGACCGTGCGCCGTACGGCGTTGGTGACCGTACGGGTGACGTCCCAGGGCTCGGTGTCGCCGAACGTCCACTCGCGGCTGGCACCGGTCTGCTCCCCCGCGGCACCCGCCAGCCGGGTGTCGCGCGACCCCGTCCGTCCTGACAGCTGATTCGCGGCATCGGCAAGGAGCGACTTGCCCAGCTTGCGCATGGCCGCGGGTGACAGGCGCAGTGACCCGTCCGGCGT
>DAIEHO010000329.1 GCA_027353565.1 Propionibacteriaceae bacterium | reverse complement strand
CAGCTCCCCGAGAAGCAGCGCTCCTGCCTGATGCTGCGCCACGCCGGCTACAGCTACGCGGAGATCGCCGAGACCCTCGGCATCGCCGCCGGCTCCGTCGGCACCACCCTCGCCCGCGCGGAGCGGGCCTTCAAGGACATGTACCTCACAGCGCACCCCTCCGATGCGCACACTGACCAGGAGAAACCATCATGATGGACACCATGACCTGCCCCGACGAGGGCACCCTGCGGGCGTTCCTCGACCGCGCTGACCCACGACACGCGGAGCTGGCCGCCCACATCCGAGGCTGCCTCGACTGCCGCCGCGCCGTACGCGAGCTGCGCCTCAACGCCGCCGTCACCTCCGAGGCCCTCGGGCTGCTCGACGAGCCGCTCAGCCAGCCTCTCTCGAACGTCGCCGGCGAGACGTACGAGCCGGTCGACCCACCTGTGCGAACGCGTCACTGGGGCCGTATCGCCAGCGGAGCCGCCGCCGTCGTCCTCACGGTGGGGCTCATCCTCACCCCCGCGGGTCAGGCCGTCGCCGGAGGGCTCCTCGACCTGTTCCAGAGCCGGTCGGTGACCGGGGTCACGATCAGCAACGCCGACGCTGCGCAGGTCGCCTCCGTCATGGCGAACCTGGGCGCCACGGCCGGAACACCGGACACGGCCTTCTCCTCCCTCGACTCCGTCGCCGCGGCGCAGGCCAAGGTGTCGTTCACGGTCGCGGAGCCGAACCCGTCCAACCTTCCGGCCGGCCTCAGGGCGACGCCGGCTGTCGGCTACCTGGCCAAGTCGGACATGACGATCACGTTCGACGCGGCGAAGACGGCTGCGTACCTCCAGTCGTCCGGCTCGACGGTGGCCGTCCCGGCGGGCCTGGACGGCGAGCAGCTCGTCCTCCACTTCCCTGACGCCGTGGCGCTCGACTACACCGGCGCCGACGGCAAGCGGCTCATGGTGCTGTCCGCGGGTGCGTTCAAGGCAACGACCTCCGGACCGCTCGACCTCAACCAGCTGCGCAGCTTCCTTCTGAAGGTGCCGGGCATCCCGACATCGCTCACCGACCAGCTGGGAACCGTCGACCTCGCCGCCGGGGCGCTGCCGCTGCCCATCCCGATCGACCAGGTGCGTGGCACGAGGACGACGGTCAACGGACACCCCGCCATCCAGGTCGTGGCGTCCGGACTCGGCGCCGCTGTCGTGTGGCAGGCCGACAACCGGCTCACGGGCGTCGTCGGTACGTACTCCGCCAGCCAGGTCGTCAAGGTCGCGACAGGCCTCAAGGGGTGAGTGAACCCGTCCTCGCCGCCGACCGCCTCACGAAGGCGTACGGGCAGACGATCGCGCTCCGCGGGATCACGCTGACCGTCGCGCCCGGTGAGGCGGTCGGGCTGCTCGGTCCCAACGGGGCGGGCAAGACGACGACGGTGAAGATCCTGACCGGCCTGGTCCGCCCCTCCTCGGGGACGGCCAGGCTCTTCGGGCTTCCGGCCACCGACCCGAGAGCACGTGTGAAGCTCGGCTACCTGCCCGAGCTGTTCCGCTTCCCGGACTGGATGACCGGTGCGCAGGTGGTGGCGTTCCACGCCGAGCTGGCCGGGGTCTCCGGCGCCGACCGTGCCGCGCGGGTCGCCGAAGTGCTCGACCTGGTGGGCCTCGGGGCACGGGGAGGGGACCGCGTGAGCGCGTACTCGAAGGGCATGAGCCAGCGCCTCGGGCTCGCCCAGGCCATCGTCGGGCGCCCCGAGCTGCTGCTGCTCGACGAGCCGACGTCAGCACTCGACCCGGTCGGACGACGCGATGTACGGGAGCTCGTGACGGCTCTGAAGGCCGACGGGGTCGCCGTCGTCCTCAACTCGCACCTGCTGAGCGAGGTGGAGCGGGTGTGCGACCGAGTCGTCGTCATCGACAAGGGCCACGTGAAGTTCTCCGGGTCGCTCGACCAGCTCACCGGCGAGGGCCCGACACTGCACGTCAGTGTCGGCCGTGCCGACGACGACCTGGCGCCCGCCCTGGCGGAGTTCGGACGGGTCTCGGTCAGTGGCTCCGACGTACAGCTGACACTCGGGCCTCCCTGGGACGACGCCCCCGACGAGGCGAGCGAGCAGGTCGCCGCAGCGGTGACGCGCGGCCCATGGGGGCTCCGCGGGCTCGTCGTGAGCCGCGCGTCCCTCGAGGACGCGTTCGTGGCGATGGTGAGCGGAGGCGACAGGTGAGGCTGCCCATCTTCCGGGCGACGCTCGGCGAGGCCCTCGGTCGCAAGATCGTGCTCTGGGGCTGGATCGCCAGCTTCGTCCTCGTGGCCCTCTTCGCCGTCGGCTTCGTGCTTCTGTACGGCCAGATCAACGGCAACGAGACCTTCAGCGCCACCGCGCAGCGCGTCGTCATCGGAGGCCTCCTCACGGTTCTCGGGCTGTACGTGGGGTCGTTCCTGTCGGCCTTCCTCGCGATGATGCTCGCCGCCGGGTCGGTCTCCACGGACGTGGACTCCGGCGTGCTTCAGGCGGTCGTCGTACGGCCGTTGCCGCGGTGGCGCTGGTATCTCGAGCGGTGGGCCGGTCTCGTGGCCATGTCCGTCGTCTACGTCGTCGTCCTCACCCTCGCCGTCCTGCTGGTGGCCCACCTGGTGTCCGGCTACCAGCCGGTGTCCATCGCCGCGCTGCTCGCGCTCCTCGCGCTGCAGGTCACCTTCCTTGTCACCGTGGGGATGCTCCTCAGCAGCCGGCTCTCCAGCGTCGCAACGGGTGTCGTGCTCTTCCTGTACTTCGGCATCGCATGGCTCGGCGGCTTCATCGGCTGGATCGGCAAGCTCGCGGGGAAGACGGCGCTCGACACGATCGGGACCGTCGTATCGCTGGTGGCGCCGTCGGACGCACTGTGGAAGGCGGCATCCTCGTACGCCCTCCCTCAGGGCATCCCTGCCGGACTCGATGACACCAGCGGCGGTTCCGGTGTCGGTGCACTTCCTTTCCTGTCGACGCTGGAGCCGTCACCGTGGTTCGTCGGGTGGGCCGTCCTCCTCGCGGTGGCACTGCTGGTGCTCGGAGTCCGGGCCTTCTCGCGCCGGGACCTGTGACGGGCGGCGTGGCGTCCCGTCCCGCCCGAGCCCGGGTCCCGTACGTCCCCGGATGACGGCATCGTGCCGGTTCTCACTACGCTCGGCGCCATGACTTCGCCCCGCTGGCCCGTGATCCTGTTCGACCTCGACGGCACGCTCGCCGACTCGGTCAACCTCATCGTAACGAGCTACCAGCACGCGTTCCGTGAGGTGGTCGGCCACGAGTGGGACGAGGCGGAGATCAAGAGCTGGATCGGCAAGTCCCTGATCGACGCGTTCCGCGGCGCCCTGGGTCCCGAGCTCGGCGAGAAGGCGTACGCGTCGTACACGGCGTTCAACGAGGCGAACACCGAACGGCTGCTGAAGGGGTACGACGGCGTGCCCGAGCTGCTGCGCGACCTCACGGCGGCCGGGGTGAAGACCGGTGTCGTCACCTCGAAGCGCCGCCCGCCGGCCGAGTGGGCCATCCGTCTGTGCGGGCTCGACGTCCCGCTGCTGGTCGGCCACGAGGACGTACCCGCCCACAAGCCCGACCCCCGGCCGCTGCTCCGGGGTCTCGAGCTGTTGGGCGCGAAGGCCGACGAGGCCGTGTACGTGGGGGATGCCGCCGTCGACGTCGTCGCCGCGCGCAACGCCGGGCTTCCCGCCGTCTCCGTCACCTGGGGCGCCGGCGTCCGGGCAGAGATCGAGGCGACGAACCCTGTGGCGGTGTGCGACACGGTCGAGCAGCTGCGGGCCGTGCTGCTGGGCTGATCCCCTCGCTGCGACATCGCCCCTGGCACGTCATCGAACCCCACGGTCTGCGAGGCAGCCGTGCTCGACACCGGAGCTCGAGGTCTCTCAGCCGACCCGGCATCAGACCGAGGACTCGGCCCTGGTCGCCAGCGCCCTGGCCCGACCCGCGGGGCTCACCAGCGACACGAGGACCGTGACCGCGAGGACGCCGATGATCACCCCGAGCGAGAGGGCTGTGGAGACCTCGACCACCTGGAGGGGCTGCCCCCCGTTGACGAACGGCACGGAGTTCTCGTGGAGCGCGTGGAGGACGAGCTTCGCGCCGATGAACGCGAGGATCGCCGCGAGACCGTACGACAGGTAGACCAGCCGGTCGAGCAAGCCGTCGATGAGGAAGTACAGCTGGCGGAGCCCCAGCAGCGAGAACGCGGTCGCGGTGAACACGATGAACACGTCCTGCGTGAGGCCGAAGATCGCCGGGATGGAGTCGAGGGCGAAGAGGATGTCCGTACCGCCGATGGCGACCATGACCAGCAGCATCGGCGTCAGGCGCCGACGGCCGTTCTCACGGGTCGTCATGCGGTCCCCGTGGTACTGGTCCGTCGTCTTGAGGAACCGTGTCGCCAGTCGGACCGCGACGTTGTCGGCCTGGTCCTTGGGGCCGTGCTCCCGCAACAGCTGGACGCCGGTCACGAGCAGGATCGCGCCGAAGACGTAGAACACCCAGGAGAACTCCTGGACGAGGGCGGCGCCGGCGAAGATGAAGGCCGTACGGGCCAGCAAGGCGACCGCGATCCCGAACAGGAGCACCTTCTGCTGCAGCATGCGGGGCACGGCGAAGGAGCCCATGATGATGAGGAAGACGAACAGGTTGTCGACGCTGAGGGCCTTCTCGGTGAGGTAGCCCGCGAAGTACGCCTGGCCCGCCTCGCCGCCGCCGAGCACCCAGATGCCGATGCCGAAGGCGACGGCGATGCCCACGTACAGGGCTGACCAGCGCGCAGCCTCCGCGAGCGTCGGTTCATGGGGCTTGCGGACGTGGAAGAAGAAGTCGTAGGCGAGCATGGCGACGATCACAGCGATCGTCAACGCCCAGACAAGAGGGGGCACGAGCATTGGGTGTCCTCTGATGCAGGTCGGCGCGCGATGCGTGCCGTCCGGACCGGGTGGTCGGAACGTACGAGCTCACCCGATTCAGCGAGTGTCGCAGACAGCTCCAAGAAGGTCCACCGGCGCGATCCTCGACAGGCGCGCCGGTGGATCCTCGATTCTCAGGGGCCGGATCACGGCTGTTCCCGGGGAACCCGGTCTCGCCACAAGGGTCGTGACATGGATTCAACCGAATGGTTGACGAAGAGAGACCGGAAGACGTACCGTCTACTCAACCGATCAGTTGAGGAACGAGATGCCCACCGACCAGCTCTCTCGCACGTTCGCCGCTCTCGCCGACCCGACCCGGCGTGACCTGGTGGCGCGGCTGACGCTCGGGGACGCGACGCTGACCGAGCTGGCGGCGCCGTACGCGATGAGCCTCCAGGCCGTGTCCAAGCACCTCACGGTGCTCCAGCGGGCGGGGCTCGTCAGCCGCGGCAAGGACGCGCAGCGTCGGCCCGTGCACCTCGAGCCGTCGGTCCTGGAGCCGGTCACGGACTGGCTCGAGACGTACAGGCAGCAGGCCGAGGCCCGGTACCAGCGCCTCGACGCCGTGCTCACCGACCTGGCGGCCACTGCCCCCGACGCGCCCCGCGTCCCGTCCGAACCATCCGTCCCGTCCGAACTGTCCAGCACATCGACCCAGACACCCGCAGGAGGAGCACGATGACCAGCACCACGACCGACTACTCGCACGCTGCGATCGAGGCGGACCCCCACGTACCGCTCATCCGCATCACCCGCGACTTCACCGCGACCCCCGAGCAGCTGTTCAAGGCCCACACGGATCCCGACCTGTACGCGCGGTGGGTGGGTCCGAACGACGTCTCGACGAGGATCGACCACTGGGACTGCCGTACGGGTGGGAGCTGGGCGTTCTCGAACATCCGCGGCGACGAGTCGTACTCGTTCCACGGCTGCTTCCACGAGATCTCCCCGACCCGCCTCGTCCAGACCTTCACGTTCGACGGTTGGCCCGAGGGCGTCTCGCTCGGGACACTGACGTTCACCGACCTGGGCGACGGCCGGACCCGCCTGACCGCCGTGTCGCTGGTCGACAGCTTCGAGAGCCGTGACCAGTTCCTGGCCAGCGGGATGGACGTGGGCGTCCATGACGGCTATGCCAAGCTCGACTCCCTGCTCGACCAGATCTGACCCCCCATCGACATCACGAGGAGACCATCATGATCACGACCTGCCTGTGGTTCCAGGGCGACCTGGAGGCAGCACTCGACCGCTACGCGAGCCTGTTCGACGACTTCGAGGTGCACTCGCTGACCCGCATGGGCGCCGACGAGCCCGCCATGCTCGCCGACTGGCGCATGGACGGTACGGAGTTCCGTGCGATCAGCCAGCCAGCCGACTTCCACTTCAACGAGTCGATCTCGCTGAGCGTCTCCTGCGAGGACCAGGCCGAGGTCGACAGGCTCTGGGACGGTCTCATCGCCGGCGGCGGCGAGGAGTCCATGTGCGGCTGGCTCAAGGACGCGTTCGGCCTCAGCTGGCAGATCGTGCCGAAGAGGCTGTACGAGCTGCTGGGCGACCCGAACCCCGCCCGCGCGGCCGCCGCCCAGCAGACCATGCTCTCCCAGCGACGCATCGTGGTCTCCGAGCTCGAGGCCGCCGCGGACAACGCCGCCCGACCGCGCTGACACGCCACGCGGCCGCCGGATGGGCAACCCGTCCGGCGGCTGCGCAGCCGCGTGGCCCGGTTCTCAGGGCACGCGTGCATCGCGCGAGCGACCCCTAGAACACCCAGCTCGCCACGGGGGCTCGGTGCCAGCCGAAGGCGACAGAGGCTCGTGCGAGCGAGCCGGGGGTGCGCTCGGTCACGAGTCCCGCGGCGGCGAGCTCCCCCAGCGAGATGCCCCCGAGGTACACGGCGCCGAGCTCCCGTACGTCCAGGGCCAGATCGGCGGCCCGGGCCGTCCGTGCCACCTCCGGAACCTGCCCGGCAAGGCCCCGTACGACCCATCGGCCCGCGTTGTCCGGCAGCAGCGCGTCGGTGACG
>DAIEHO010000317.1 GCA_027353565.1 Propionibacteriaceae bacterium | reverse complement strand
ACCGGCCTCGGACTGCATCTCGATCACGGTCGGTACGGTGCCCCACACGTTCGGCAGGTGGTGCGCCGACCACTCGTCGGCGAGCTCGGCCATCGTCGAGCTGGGCGTGATCGGGTAGATCGAGCACAGCTCGTTGAGGCGGAACGCGACGGACGCGGCCGCCTCGTTGCCGTCGATGATGGCGCGGTCGTTGGTACGGCTTCGGGAGATCGTGGTCATGTGTCAGTGCTCCGGGATCATCTCGATGGCGTGGACGGGACACTGTTCGTAACAGGTCGCACAGCCCGTGCACTTCTCGTAGTTGTACTGGTAGCGGTAGCCCTTGCCGAGCTTGATGACCGCGTCCTCAGGGCAGCTGCCCAGGCAGCCGTCGCACTCGATGCAGTTGCCGCAGGACAGGCACCGGGAGGCCTCGAAGTGGGCCTCCTCGGCGGTCAGCCCCTCGACGACCTCGGAGAAGTCGGTGCGATGCTCGAGGCTGAGCTCCGGCTCGACGCGACGCTCGTGGTCGCCGAAGTACCACAGGTTCAGCATGTCCAGCGTGGCGATCGGGTGCTTCGTGCGTGGTGCCGCATGACGGCTGAAGAGGAAGTTGTCGATCATGCGGGCCGCGCGCTTGCCGTGCCCGACCCCGATGGTCACCGTACGGTCGCTCGGGACGACGTCGCCGCCGGCGAAGATGCCGGGGACGTCGGTCATGAGCGTCGTGGGGTCGACCTTCACGACGTCGTTCTCGAACCTCATGCCGGGGATCTTCGTGAGGAAGTTCGAGTCGGCCTCCTGGCCGAGCGCGAGGATGACGGTGTCGGCGGCCATGGTCTCGAAGCGGCCCGTACCGTGCGCCTTGCCCTGTTCGTCGAGCTCCATGATCTCGACGGTCATCGAGTCGGCGTCCATCGCCGAGATCGTCCGGAGCCAGTTCATCTGTACGCCCTCGCGGATGGCCTCCTCCTTCTCGGCCTCGTGGGCGGGCATCTGCTCCTCGCCGCGGCGGTAGATGACGATCGACTCCTCGGCGCCCAGGCGACGGGCCACCCGGGCGGCGTCCATGGCGGTGTTGCCGCCCCCGTAGACGGCCACTCGGCGGCCGATCACGGGTCGTTCGCCGCTGGCCACGTCGTGCAGGAACGAGACCGCGTCGATCATCTTCCCGGCGTCCATGCTGGGGATCTCGACCCGCTTCGACAGGTGCGCCCCGATCGCGACGAAGACGGCGTCGAAGCCGCCCTCCTTCTGCTCGAGGAGGAGGTCCTTGACCTTGTGGTTCTGGACGAAGACGATGCCGAGGTTCCGCAGCCGGTCGATCTCGGCGTCCAGGATGTTGCGCGGCAGGCGGTACTCGGGGATGCCGTAGCGCATCATGCCGCCGGGCAGGTCGCCCGCGTCACGGATCTCGACCGAGTGGCCGAGCGCTGCCAGGTGGTACGCGGCGGCCAGGCCGGACGGGCCGGCACCGATGATGAGGACCTTGAGCCCGGTCGGGTGGCCGAGCCTGGGGAACTGCCAGCCGTTGGCGATGGCAAGGTCGCCGAGGTAGCGCTCGACACCGTGGATGGAGATCGCCTGGTCGAGGCCGTCACGGTTGCAGGCGCCCTCGCACGGGTGGTAGCAGACGCGACCGTGGATGGCGGGGAACGGGTTGTCCTGGACGAGCTGGCGCCAGGCGAGCTCCTCCTGGCCGGCCTTGACCAGCCGGAGCCATTCCTGGATGTTCTCCCCTGCGGGGCAGGCGTTGTTGCACGGCGGGAGCAGGTCCATGTACACCGGCATGCGGGACCGGACCGGGCCAACCCGGCCGGTGCCCTGCGACAAGTCCGGTCGCTGGGTGATGTCTCGCTGGTCGGCCACAGTGCTCCCTGATGTCGAACGATCCAAACCTCCAGCAAGGCTAACGGGGGCGGGAGGACCCCCCGCGAGCGGGGTCCGCCTAGCCGGGATACCCCCCGGGGGATGCGCCCAGACTTCTTCTGTACATACGAAAAAGTTGAGCGTTGTACCAGATTGGTCCGCAGCTGTACGTGATGCCGTCCCCCACGAAGCCGTGCCGCTCGTAGAAGCGCCGGCCGCGAGCGTTGCCTCCGATGATCCACAGGTACGCCGGCATCGTGCCGGGGAGCGCCAGGTCGAGCAACGCGTCGGCGAGCCCCGTGCCGCGGGCGGACGGCCGGAGGTACAGGTGGTTCAGCTGCTGCGTGACACCTGGGATGGGCACGACCTCGTTGAGCGACTCCCAGTCCTGCGGCGTGGAGCGACTCACGCAGACCCCGACGATCTCCTCTGCGGAGTCCAGCGCGAGCCACGTACGGTCCTCCGGCTCCTCGCCACGAGCCTCCGCAGCGAGATTGGCCGCGAACTCCTGGGCGCGCCCCGGCGCCAGCCCGTCGGCCTCGTCGAGGCGCTCCTGCGACCACACCGGCGGCATCACGCCGGGGTACGAGCCCGCGACCATCTCCGCGTCCGCGCGGCAGTACGCGAGCGCGTCTGCCGGTTGGGCCCGACGGACCAGGTACGGGCCGACGCGATGTACGGCGTCGGGCGCGTCGAAGGGCGCCTCGCCAGGAGGCAGCAGGCCCAGGGTCATGCCTCGAGCTGCTCCAGCGCGGCCTCGAGGCGCTGGAGCTTGCCGGTCAGCTCGCCCGTCCGGTCGCCGAAGATGTCGGCCTTGAGCACCAGGGACACCCGCGGCCCGTACGGGGCGAGCGCGTCGACGGAAGCCTTGACGACCGACATGCACTCGTCCCAGGTGCCCTCGATGGTCGTGAACATGGCGTCGGTGTGGTTGGGCAGCCCCGAGTCGCGCACGACCTGTACGGCAGCGGCGACCGCCTCGTGCACGTACCCCTCGGTGGTGCCGGACGTGCTGACGGAGAACGCAACAAGCATGCACACAGTCTGGTACAGCCGAGCGACGAAGACGCGGAGGACTCGTCGCCATCAGGCGGTGATGATCTCCATGTGCACCGTCTGCTGTGCGACGAGCCGACCGATGTCGCCCGGGTCGGACGTACAGATGTGAGGATCGGGCCGGGTGGCGGCATGGGCTACG
>DAIEHO010000282.1 GCA_027353565.1 Propionibacteriaceae bacterium | reverse complement strand
CAGGAGCTGGGACGCTGTGCGGCCACGGGTCGCCGTACAGCTGGTGCCGGCGAGGACGCTGCAGCAGATGCTCAGGGCCGCCGGCGCGCCGTCGAGGCCGGAGGACATCGGGCTTACCGCGGACGACGTACGAGCGACCTTCCCCAAGGCCATGTACTACCGGTCGCGCTACACGGTCCTCGACGTGGCGCGCGAGGCCGGCTGGTTCGACGACCTGGTCGACGAGGTGTTCGCGCCCGGGGGTCTGTGGAGCTGACGCTCCGCAGACGCCTCAGGACGCCGTGGGCAGCCCGTCGCGCGAGACGTCGGGGTCGACCGCGTACGTCCTGCCGGGGTTGAAGCTGGCGGGCATGACCTCGTCCTCGGGGAGCTTCGTCGTGTCCACCTCGATCTCACTGCCCTGGTGGATAGCGTCCGATGGTGCATCCGAGTAGACATCCTCGGTGTCCCCATACGTGGCCATGCATTCGTCCTTTCGTAATGCAGGAACGCTAGTACGGGAGGATCCCTGCATCGACTTCTTCGGCGCGCGACTCGCCGGATCTATGATCTGCCTGTGACCGATCCCGTCGTCGTGTGCCCATCCTGCGGTACGAAGAACCGCCTTCCTGTCTCATCCCACGGACTACCACGGTGCGCCAACTGCGCGACCGACCTTCCCTGGCTCGTCAACGCGGGCGACCAGGACTTCGACGCTGCTGTCGCGACGAAGGCCCTTGTCATCGTCGACCTGTGGGCGACCTGGTGCCCGCCCTGCCGGATGATCGCGCCCATCCTCGAGTCGCTGAGCAAGGAGCTCGCCGGCCAGCTCAAGGTGGTCAAGGTCGACGTCGACCACTCGCCCGTCATCGCCCAGCGGTACGAGGCCCGAAGCATCCCGATGCTGCTGATCATCGACGACGGGAAGGTCGTCGACACCGTCGTGGGGGCGCTGCCGAAGACAGCGCTCCGCAAGAGGGTCGACGCCGCGCTGGCTGCTCGGGTCTGAGTCAGCCGCCGAGGTCGGCGAGGTGGGCGAGGACGTACGCGGCGTCCCGCTCGTACAGGTCCGCGTGACCCTCCGCGATGTGCCGCGCGAACGCCCTGTTGCCTGCGGCGGCCTCCTCCTGCATGTACGCGACGAGACCCGTCAGCCTCGGCACGACAGCGGCCACGGACTCCGCGACCGAGCAGGCGTCGAGCCCGTACGACGCGCAGAACAGCCGTACTCTCGCGGCACGGTCCGCGGTCGTGCCCCACGGGTCCTCACCGTTGCCGAGGGGTACGAAGCGGTGGAGCGCCGACGCGATGTCGTACGTCCTCGGCCCCGGCCGCGCATAGTCGACGTCGAAGATCCCCACGGCCTGCTCGCCGGAGAAGACGAGGTTGTACGGGGCGTAGTCGCCGTGGACGACGACCTCGGCCCCGGCCAGGGGCGGAAGCTGCCAGGGGAGGTCGCGGGTGACCAGCGGGATCGACGCGTCGTGGAACCGCCGCAGCAGCCGGGCGGCCGAGACGAGCGCGGCATCGCTTCGTACAGCCTCTGACAAGGGGTAGTGGCCGACCTCGCCGGGCAGGTAGTCGAGCACGTCGCGTCCTTGGTCATCGGTACCGCGCCACGCCGGTACGGGCAGCCCGGCGTCGTGCAGGACCGTCAGCAGCTCTCGCGTCGCGGGGCTCCACGGGGCGCTCGGCCGGTGGACCGCGTCACCGATCCGGACCACGCGGTTGATCCCGCCGCCCGCGAGCTCGATCTCCTCCACGCGACCATCATGCCGTCGTGCGGTGCCGGACAAGGACGAGGCGGAGCACGACGCCGACGACCAGTGCCCAGAACGCACCGCCGATGCCCAGCACGGTGATGCCGGACGCGGCGACCAGGAACGTCACCGCGGCGGGCAGTCGTCCGGCTGCGTCCTCGAGCGCCTGCTGGATGCTGCCGGCGAGCGTGCCGATGAGTGCGATGCCCGCGGCTGCGGGAAGCAGGGCGCCCGGAGCCGCGAGCACGATCGCCGCGATCACGCCCGCACCGGCGGCGAGGAGCACGTACAGGACCCCTGTCGTGATCGCGGCCTTCCAGCGGCGTGACGTGTCGGGGCCGGCGTCGTGGCCGGCCGCGAGCGCCGCGCTGATCGCGGCCATGCAGATCGCGTGACCGCCCGCGAAGGCGCCGACGACCGTTCCGATCCCGGTGGTGAGCAGTGCTGGGCGCCAGGGCGTCTGGTAGCCGAACGTCTTGAGCACCGCTACGCCCGGTACGTTCTGCGAGGCCATCGTGACCAGCCACAGGGGAAGCGCGATGCCGACCACCGCCTGCCACGTGACGTGCGGGGCCACCACCGTGAACCCGACGGAGACGCGGGGGGCCCTGCTGAGGTGGAACAGGGTCACGACGAACGCGGCGGCGATCGCGGCGGGGGTCGCCCAGCGCGGCGCGACGAGCAGGACGACCACCCACGTGAGCAGGATCGGCCACATCAACCCGGGGGAGGCTGCTGTCGCGAGCACCGGCTTGAGGCAGAGCGGCACGATCACTCCGGCGAGCATCGCCTGCGCGACCGAGGTTGGGATGCGTGCGATCAACGTGCCCAGCGCCGGGACCGCCGCGGTCACGATGATCAGCAGGCCCGTCGCCACGAACGCGCCGATGGCCGTCGGCCAGCCCCCGGCAGGTGTCGGGCTCGCGGCCAGGAGCGCGGCACCCGGGGTCGACCACGCGATCGTGATCGGGATCCGGTACCTCCCGGCGAGCAGGATCGTCGCGATGCCCATCGTGAGGCAGAGGGCACCCAGCCCGGAAGCCGCCTCCGCAGGCGTTGCGCCCATCGCCCGCAACCCTGTGAGCACGACGGCGAACGCGCTCGTGAACCCGACGATCGCCGTCACCAGCCCCGCCATGTACGCGTGGCGGTCCGCCATGAACGTCGTCATCCCGCCCCTCTCCGGTGGCGAGGCTAGGGCACCCGCTGCGGGGACAGCCCGGGAGTTCGCCAGCCGGGCACACGACACGAAGGACGCCTCGGGCCGGGCCCATAGGATCGAGCGTGTGAGAGTCGGAATGGCAGGGGTGATGGCGTTGGCCCTGCTGCTGAGCGGCTGTACGGGGCTGGGCAACCCCGACCAGACGAAGGCGTGCCGGGCGCTGGCCGTGCAGGTGCCGGGCATCACAGGGGTGAAGGAGGCCACCTTCACGGACGCGGTCGTGAGCAGCCTTCCCCTCTGCTCCGGGGTGGTGGCGCTCGACTCGGCCCTGACCACCGCACAGCGCGGGCAGGTCGTGGGGAGCGTGTACGACGTCGTACGCGACCGCGGCGTGAAGGAGGTCGAGTTCGCCACGTCGTTCTCACTGGGTACGTCGACGTTCATGGTCTCGAGCGGGTTCCCGACGGCCGCTCAGGCGACGAGCATCCTCCGCATCGCGGACACCACCCACGCGACGAGCGCCGGCATCGACTGGTCCCTGGCCTCCGGCCTGGTGGCGAGCGTGCACGCGCCCCTGACCAGCACGACTCCGGCCGCGTCGCTGCGCGAAGGTGCGGCGCTGCTCCGCCTGGCCCCGCCCACCGGGGTGAGCGCGATCGACTGGTACCTCAACGACGCCCAGATCGTCTCGCCGACCATCTCCACCGACCAGGCGGCCCGGTTCGAGGCGGTCGCGTCCTGGTTCGACAAGACCCCGGCGGTGGCGTCGTACTCGTACGCCGACGAGTCGGGCGCCCCCGCGTGGGCGCTGGTCACGACCTCGGAGGTGCCGGACGTCGTGCGCGGCTTCGCCACCGTGGTCGGGCCGTCGGCCACGGTCACCGCAGCCGTACAGGGCAGATCGCCCTACATCACGCTGCCCTGACCTCGACAGGCTCAGCCGCCCAGGATGACCTCGGCGGTACGGCGGCCGGACACGAGCGCGCCCTGGATGGAGGCGGTGTCGCGGTGGTCGCCGCACACGTACAGGCCGGCGCCGAACCTCACCTGGCCCCGCACCATGAGCGGGGGCGGCATCACCGGCAGCGCCTCGCGGACCGCATGGGTCGTGAGGAGCCGCCAGTCGTCGGTGGGGCAGTCGTAGATCCCGGCCAGCTGCGTGCGGACGGCCTCGACCGGCGGGCTTCCGGCGGCGTCGGCCAGCAGCGCCGAGGCCACGACGAGATGCTGCCCCGCCGGCGCGTAGCTCGGAGCCACGTTCGACATGACGGCGGTGTTGACGACCGCGCCCGGCCGCGCGTCGACGGCCAGGTACGTACTCGCCGTGGGAGCGGCAGGAGCCGCGAACCACCACGTGACAACGCCTTTCATCACAGGTGCTGGTACGGGGGCAAGCCGGGCCGCCGTCGTCGGGTCGGTCGCGACCACGACGACCCGAGCGGCGCGCTCGCCCCGGGGCGTCTGCGCGACCCAGGCTGCACCGTCCCGGCCCAGCCCCGTCACCGGGGTGTCCAGCTCGACAGGCTGGCGCAGTGCGGCCGCCAGCTGACGGGGGATCGCGGACATGCCCGCGGCGGGAACCGCGGGTGTGCCCAGCGCGAACGAGCGGATGAGCAGCCGCGCGAACTGCGCCGACGTCGTGCCGGCCGACTCCAGAAGCACTCCGGCCAGGAACGGCTCGACGACCTCGGCGCGCAGCGGA
>DAIEHO010000267.1 GCA_027353565.1 Propionibacteriaceae bacterium | reverse complement strand
CACCGGGCGAGGTCGGGGGTCGCTAGCCTGACCCTGTGCTGACGTTCACGACGCTGTCAATGCCCATCGCGGGACCGGGTCCCACCAACGGGCTCCCCATCCTCGATGCGGGTGGGGCGCGACCGGTCAGCGACGAGGACTGGGTGGTGCTGGGGGGACGGACGGGCTACGTCGACCGCTACCCGACAGTCCTCCCGTACGACGCTCAGGACTCGTACGACCGGCACGTCGAGACGCGTGACCTCCGCGTCGCGGTCCTCGAGAACGACCGTCTCAGGGCCACCTTCCTGCTCGAGCTCGGTGGGCGGCTGTGGACGCTGTACGACAAGGTGGCCGGCCGCGAGCTCCTGTACCAGCCGGACGTCCTGATGCACGGCAACCTCGCGCTGAGACAGGCCTGGTTCTCCGGCGGCGTCGAGTGGAACCTCGGCTTCACCGGCCACTGGCCGCTCACGAGCTCGCCGGTCTCGGCGGGCCGTGTCGCCGGGCCGGAGGGCACGGACGTGCTCCGGATGTGGGCGTACGAGCGGATGCTCGGGCTGGTCTGGCGCATCGACGCGTGGCTTCCGGACGGTGCCGAGGACCTGTACGTGCGGGTCGTCCTCGACAACCCGTACGACCGGACGGTGCCTGTGTACTGGTGGTCGACGATCGCGGTACCCCAGGTTCAGGGCGGTCGCGTCCTGCTGCCTGCGACGCGAGCGGTGTCGTCGGGGTACGGGGACCTCTCGGTCGTCGACGTGACCCCGGACCGCCTCGATCCCGCCAGCCAGCTGTACGCCTCGGACCTGTTCGCGGACCTCGACGGCCTGGAGGAGCCGTGGGTGGCCGCGGTCGACGCCCAAGGGCTCGGGATGCAACAGACCTCGACGGCGCGGCTGCGGGGCCGAAAGCTGTTCGTCTGGGGCACGGCACAGGGCGGGGAGACGTGGCAGCGGTGGCTCGGCGGCAACGGCCGGTACTGCGAGATCCAGGCCGGGCTCGGACCGACACAGCTGCACCATCTCCCGCTGGCACCCGGAGAGACATGGACCTGGACCGAGGCGTACGGTCCGTCGGCGTTCTCCGGCACGTACGGCAAGCAGCCGCCGAGGCCGACCAAGGTCGCCGAGGCGGACAAGGCGCTCTCGCGGATCCAGGAGGCGCCTGTCAGCGTCCGGGCCACGGCCGACGGCTGGGGCGCCCTGGCTGTCGCCGCAGGGGACCTGCCGGCGGGTCCGGCCACGCCGTTCCCCGCCGAGACGCTCGGCGCCACGCAGCGACCGTGGCTCGCGGTCCTCGGCGGGCAGGCCTTGACCGGCCCGGCAGCGCCCGTGGCCGGACCCGGCTGGCGTGCGCGCCTCGACGAGGCCCCGCCAAGCCCTGAGCGGGACCTGCATCTCGGCTACCTCATGCTGGCGCGGGGCAAGGTGCGCAAGGCTCGAAAGCACTGGCGGTCATCGATCGCCGGGGCGCCCAGCGCCGAGGCGTACAGGGCCCTCGGACTGACCTCGACCGATCCGGACGAACGGGCGGACCACCTCGCTCAGGCGGTCGCGCTCGACGCGAACCCGTCGTTGCTCGTCGAGTACGCGACCGCGGCCCTCGCGGCAGGGCGAGCGGCCGACGTCGCGGAACGCCTGCACGGGTACGACAAGGAAGGTCCGCGCGCCGGCAGGTTCGGGCTGCTGCTGGCCGAGGCGTTCGTGGCTCTGGGGCGTCTCGACGACGCCGCCGCGATTCTCGACTCGCACCTCGTCGTCCCCGACATCCGCGAGGGAGCGGGGACCTTCACCGAGGTCTGGACAGCGCTGGAGACAGCTCGCGGCACGTCGCGTCCTCTGCCCGCCGAGTACGACTTCCGCATGCGTCCGGAGGGCTGATTCGCGCTCACAAGGTGTCATGGTTGCGCCGGATGGAGCACGGAGCAAACACGGAGGGGCGCACATCAATGCGGTGCGAATCCTCATATACTGGCGCCCGCCCCGGCAAGAACCATCTCACCGAGCTAGGAGCCCTGATCCGAAGTGGCCAACGCCTCCGAGTTCGCGTATGACGTCGCTGTGGTCGGCGGTGGCGGCCACGTCGGCCTGCCTCTGGCGATCGCCTTCGCGTCGCGCGGACTGAACACCATCGTCTTCGACATCTCACAGGCAGCGGTCGACACGATCAAGGCAGGGAAGCTCCCGTTCATGGAGAACGGCGCGGAGGAGGTCCTGCAGAAGGGACTCGCCGACGGGCTCCTGCACGCAACCACCGACATCAACGTGATCGGCGACGCAGAGAACGTGATCGTCGTCATCGGCACCCCGGTCGACGAGCACCTCAACCCCGATCCCGATGCCGTGCCGAAGTCGCTCAAGCCAGGGTTGCCGGTGCTTCGCAAGGGACAGCTGATCGTGCTCCGCAGCACGGTGTTCCCGGGCGTCACCCAGCGGGTCGAGAACATGTTCGCCGAGGCGGGCGTCGAGGTCGACGTCGCGTTCTGCCCCGAGCGCATCGCCGAGGGCAAGGCCATGGAGGAGCTGTTCTCGCTGCCCCAGATCGTGTCGGCCCGCACCCCGGAGGTCGTCGCGCGCGACGGCCCTGTTCAAGAACCTGACGAGCTCGACCGTGGAGCTCACGCCCGAAGAGGCCGAGCTCGCCAAGCTGTTCACGAACAACTGGCGCTACATGAAGTTCGCGGCGGCCAACCAGTTCTACATCATGGCCAACGACCACGGCCTCGACTACGACAACATCCGCAAGGCTCTGGCCTACGACTACCCGCGCGCCGCGGACATGCCCGGGGCCGGCTTCGCCGCCGGACCGTGCCTGTTCAAGGACACGATGCAGCTGGCTGCGTTCACGGACAACACGTACGTGCTGGGCCACTCGGCGATGCTCGTCAACGAAGGGCTCCCGCTGTACCTCGTGTCCCGCATGGAGACGAAGTACGGTCTCGCGGACAAGACCGTCGGCATCCTGGGCATGGCGTTCAAGGGCGAGAGCGACGACATCCGCTCGTCGCTGTCGTACAAGCTCAAGCGCATCCTCCAGTTCCGGTGCAAGAAGGTGCTGATGACGGATCCGTACGTGACCGTCGACCCCAACCTGTCGCCGCTCGAGGACGTTCTCGACCAGGCGGACATCCTCATCGTCGGGGCGCCTCACAAGTCGTACAGGACGATCGAGTCCGACAAGCCCACGGTGGACGTGTGGAACATCTTCGGACGCGGCACGGTGGTATGAGCATCCGCGTCAGCATCGTCATCCCCGCGTTCAACGAGGGGGAGGCGATCGTTCCCGTGCTGGACCGGATCGTCGAAGCGGTGTCGCTGCCCTTCGAGGTCCTCATCGTCGTCGACTTCCCCGAGGACACGACGGTCCCGGTCGTCGAGTCGTACGGCAACGAGCACGTCCGCACGGTCGTCAACACGTACGGCCGCGGACCGGCCAACGCCATCCGGTACGGGATCGACGCGGCGGAGGGTTCCGTGCTGGTCGTCACGATGGCCGACGGCAGCGACGACCCCCGCCAGATCGACGACCTCGCGCGCCTTGTCGAACGCGGGGTCGTCGTGGCTGCCGCGTCCCGTTACTCGGGAAGCGGCCAGCAGGTGGGCGGGCCCCTGTTCAAGAGCCTCATGTCGCGTACGGCTGGGCTGTCGCTCGGGCTGCTCGCCCGCGTGGGCACGCGTGACGCCACGAACTCGTTCAAGGCCTACTCGGCGGAGTTCGTCAAGGAGGTCGGCATCCACTCGCGCTACGGGTTCGAGATCGGGCTGGAGCTCACGGCGAAGGCCCGGCGGTTGCGCCGTCCCGTCGCCGAGCTGCCGACGATCTGGCTCGACCGCGCCGAGGGGGAGAGCAACTTCAAGATGCGGCAGTGGGTTCCCCGTTACCTGCGCTGGTACGCGTTCGCGTTCGGGCGCACTCTGAGCGTCGCCCAGGTCAGGCGGGCCGCCGAGAGCATCGAAGCCAACAAACCATCGAAGTGAAGGAACTTTCATGACAACCGAAGGCAAGAAGAAGGTCCTCGTCACCGGGTCTGCGGGCTTCATCGGCGGCTACGTCGTCGAGGAGCTGCTGAGCCGCGGCTATGCGGTCGTCGGCGTCGACAACTACTCCAAGTACGGGCCGGTGGAGAAGTCGTACGACCACCACCCGGACTACGAGTTCCACGAGGAAGACGCACGTGACGTCGAGCTCATGACCCGCCTGCTCATGGACTGCGACCACCTGATCGCGGGCGCGGCGCTCATCGGTGGCATCTCCTACTTCCACGCGTTCGCGTACGACCTGCTCGCGACCAACGAGCGGATCATGGCGTCCGAGTGCGACGCGGCCATCAAGGCCCACAAGGACGGGAAGCTCAAGAAGGTCACCTACCTGTCGAGCTCCATGGTCTTCGAGTCGACCGACCACTGGCCGAGCAAGGAGTCCGACGTACGCCAGGTGCCGCCGCCGTTGTCGAGCTACGGGTTCCAGAAGCTCGCCGTGGAGTACTTCGCGAAGGCCGCGTGGGACCAGTACAAGCTGCCGTACACGATCGTGCGCCCGTTCAACTGCGTCGGCATCGGCGAGGGCCGGGCCCTCACCGACGTCGAGGTGTCCTCTGGCAACGTCAAGCTGGCCATGAGCCACGTCGTCCCCGACATCGTCCAGAAGATCGTCAAGGGGCAGGACCCCGTGCACATCCTCGGCGAGGGAAACCAGATCCGCCACTACACGTACGGCGGCGACCTGGCCAAGGGCATCGTCGAGTGCATGGAGCAGGACGCGGCGTACAACAACGACTTCAACATCTCGACGCCGGTCTCCACGACCGTGCGGGAGCTCACGGAGATCATCTGGAAGAAGATCAAGGGCGATGCGCCCCTGACGATCGTGAGCGACCAGGCCTACGAGTACGACGTGCAGAAGCGCGTCCCGGACGTGTCGAAGGCCACCGAGGTGCTCGGCTTCGAGTGCACCACCTCGCTGGACACGATGCTCGACGAGGTCATCCCGTGGGTGACCCAGGCAGTGCACGACGGCCGGCTGTGACCGAAGCAGCGTTCGTCGACGGGCCTGGAGCGGACGCTCCGGGCCCGTCGACTCTCAGGCGCCTGATGGCCCAGGCGCGGACGCGGGCCGCGATTCCGTGGTGGGTCCTCGCCGTCGGGCTTCTCGGCTCGTCGGTCATGTGGCTGATCCTGAACTCGAAGCTGTGGTTCTACTTCGACACCTGGGACTTCATCCTCAACCGCGGTCCCGTCCCGTCGCAGAACCTGGGGCTGTGGGCGCCGCACAACGAGCACTGGTCGACCCTGCCGATCCTGCTGTTCCGCCTGCTGTTCTCGATCTTCGGCCTCAAGCACCACCTCCCGTACGACGTCCCGCTCATCGTGATGCACCTCGTCATCTGCCTGGCCATCGTCTGGTTCCTGCGCAGGGCCGGCGTGTCTCCCTGGACGGTTGTCGGGGTGACCCTCATCATCGCCTTCCTCGGCAATGGCGCTGAGAACCTCGAGTGGGAGTTCCAGACCGGTTTCGTCGGATCCACGATGTTCGGGTTCCTCGCGCTGGTCGTGCTGAGCGCGGGCCGGATCGGACGGGTGCGCGTGGCCGCTGCGTGGGCCCTTCTCGTTGCCGGCCTGATGTGCTCCGGGGTGGGTGTGACCATGGTCGGTTGCGCGGCGCTCGTGGTCCTGCTCCGTCGAGGGCTCGTCCGGGCGATCATCGTGACCTCTGTACCGGCTGCCGTCTACGTGACCTGGTACCTGCTGGTCGGACGGCAAGGGGTCACCACGCACGTCCAGCCAAGGGACATCGGGCTGCTCCCGCGGTACGTGTGGACAGGCCTCACGACCGCGTGGGAGAGGTCCACCGGCATCCCCGGCAGCGGTGCACTCATCGTGCTCGTCCTGCTCGGGACGATGCTGATCGTGGGCCTCAGGCATCCTGCTGCGGTTGCGCTCACGGTGGGGGCTGCCGCGCAGCTGACGATAGCGGGGCTGGTACGCGTCCAGTACGGGGTCGAGCAGTCCGAGTCCTCCCGCTACGCCTATCTCATCTGCGTCTTCATGTCGTTGGCGTTGGGGATCGCTGTCGACGCCCTCGTGCGACGGCTCGGCCGCCCTCGGTGGTTCACCGGGGCGCTGGCGGGGGCCGTGTGTCTCGCGGTCATCGCCAACGGTGTCGCGCTGGCGTTCTCGTACATGCTGACGACCAGGCCGCTGGTGTACAAGGAACGTGACACCGTGCTGGGCGCCATGACCATCAGCAGGAGTGGCCAGAAGCTGCTGAGCAACGTCCCCGACGCCGGGTTCCCCTTCATCACCGTGAGCGCCTTGCTCACCATCAGCGACAAGCTGCCCGCCGGTCAGGCCTCGCCGCAGGGCTACGTCGACGTGGCGGGCGACCTCCTGGTCGGCGTCGGCGGGGTCGCCGACTACCTTCCTCTCGTCCCAGCCGCCACGGTCACGGGCCTCACGGCCAGCGGGCCCGCATCCGGCGGCTGCCAGCCGTACGTGCCGAACGGTGACGAGGAGAAGATCACACTGTCCGCCGGTCCTCAGGGCGGCAGGGTCCTCGTGTCCATGTCCGGGTCGACGTTCAAGACGAGGCTCGTGTACGGGAGCGCGTTCGGAGACTTCAGGGATCGCACGGTGCCTTCGTCGCAGCCGTTCTCGGTCGGCACGTCCTCCCAGAGCGGGACCCTCGACATCTACCCCGCAGCCAAGAGCACCGTCACCGTCTGCACGGGCTGATCAGGAGGCCGTGACGACGAGGTCGGCGAGGGTCCACGGGCTGTTATCGCGCCAGTGGACCCGCTCCTGGGCGGCCCAGCCGTCCCAGTACGGGTCGTAGCCCCCCTTGTCCCGACGGAGCGCCCGACGCTTGCGTACGGTCTCGTCGAGCTCCAGCCAGACCCGGCAGCTGGCCAGCGGGGCGGAGGCGCGGGTCAGCGCGCCGCAACCCTCGACGAGGATCGGGCGGCTGGGGTCGACGGTGACCCAGTCGGCCGGCTGGGACGTTGCCCAGTCCCACCGGCGGTAACCGGGGTTCGAGCTCGCGAGGATCTGCAGGACCGCAGCGGACCCGGCTGCGAGACCGTCCCAGCCCGGGTACACGTCGTCGAGCGAGACGACCTGGAGCTCCTCACCGCGGTGGGTGCGCCATTCCGCCTCGACCAGCCCCGCGAGGGACGTCTTGCCCGCGCCGGAACCACCGTCGAGCAGGATGACCGGGCGCGCCCGGGACACCGCGTAGGCCAGGGTCGTGGCCGGCGCCTCTGCGAGGCTCACGCTCCTCACGACCAGACCGCCCAGAACGTACCGGCGGAGACGGCAGCAACCAGAGCTGCGGTCACTGCTACGAGGCACGCGACGACCAGGACGAGGTCGGGGCGGCCCACTCGCGACGGGCGAGCCCAGGTCCGGGCTGCTGTCCCGAACCCCCGCGCCTCCATCGCCGTGGCGAGCTTCGACCCGCGTCGGATGGCGATGACGAGCATGGCGAAAGCCATCGTGGCCCAGCGGCGTACGGTTCCCGTGTCTCCCAGCCCGCGAGCCCGTCGTGCCAGGGCGAGTGAGCGCCAGTCGTCGACGAACCGGCTGACGAGCCGGAAGCCGGCGAGCGCCCCGAGCACGAACCGTGCCGGAAGGCGCCAGACCTGGGCGAGGCCGTCGGCCAGGTCGGTCGGGTCGATGCCGGTGAACAGCAGAATGGCGGGCATGCCGAGCGCAAGGACGCGCAGCATGACGGCGACCGCGAGGCGGAGCGAGTTGTCGGTGACGTGGACCAGGAACCAGTCGACGTGCACGGTGCCACCCGGCTTCCCGTACAGCGCCATGTTGACCCCCGCGAACGGGGCGAGCGCCAGCACGGGCCAGACGCGCTTCGCGATGAAGGCCGGCCCGAAGCCGAGGGCGAGCGCACCGACGAGAACGATGACCACCATGGTGGCGCCGCTCACCCAGTCGAGCGTGAGGAGCAGCGGCAGCGAGACGATGACGGCGGCAGCGATCCGGGTGACCGGGTTCACCTGGTCGAGCGCCGTGAGGGGGGCCCGGTTGGCGACGCTCATGAGGCGGCCCCGAGATGTACGTGGTGCTCGCCGAGCAGGTCCAGGTAGTCGCGGTCGTGCGTGACGGAGACGACCGTCGTGCCCGTGTCGAGCTGCGCGGTGACGAGCCGGACGAGGTCGACCCATGTCCGCCGGTCCTGCCCGAACGTGGGTTCGTCGAGGAAGATGACAGCCGGGCTGGTGGCCAGGACCGTACCGACACTCAGCCGCCGTTTCTCGCCGCCCGACAAGGTGAAGGGGTTCGCCTTCGAGAGGTGGGTGAGGTGGAGCTGCTCGAGCAGCTCGCCGACACGGGTGGTGATCTCCGGTGCCGGCCGTTTCAGCGCGCGCAGCCCGATCGCGAGCTCGCCCGCGACAGTGGCGGCCACGAACTGATGCTCTGGGTCCTGGAAGACCGTGCCAGCCGGGTCAGCAGCTCCTTCGAGCGCCAGTCCATGGGGTTCGTACGGGTGATCGCGCCGTCGACCCCGGGTGTCGGCTCGGCATGCTCGGTGGGTGAACCCGACGTAGGCATGACGGATCGGCGATGGGAACGTGGTCGTCCACGGAGCATGGTTACCCGTCTGGGGCCCGCCGGGCTGATCGCGGCTGAGGCGTGGATCCGGCCCGACAGGGGAGCAAGCAGGCCGGCCAGCGTCAGCGCGAGGGTCGTCTTGCCACTGCCGTTGGCTCCCGTGAGGGTCGTGGACAGGCCGGCGGGGATCTCCAGGGCGGTCACCGTTCTCACCGGCCTGTCCGCCTCGTAGCCGATCGTCAGGTCGTGCGCGCAGAGGACGGCCTCATGGGCCGCAGGCGCGACGCGGCGTACGAGCCCGTGGCCGACCCCTGGCACCCAGGCGCCCAGTGCCGCGATCTCGTCGCGATGGGTGCGGAAGACCTGGTCCGGGGAGCCGTCGGCGACGACCCCGCCGCCGGCCGCCAGGACGACGACCCGGTCGACGATCGGCAGCCAGGTGGCGACGCGGTGCTCGACGACCACGAGGGTGGTCGCCCGGTCGGCGACGAGGCGCCCGACCGCGTCGCGTACCTCCTCGACACCCTCCGGGTCGAGGTTGGCGGTCGGCTCGTCGAGAAGCAGGAGGCCTGGCCGCATCGCGAGCGCGCCGGCGAGCGCCAGCCGCTGGCGCTGCCCACCGGACAGCTGCTCCGTGCTGTGATCGAGCGGGAGCTCGATCCCGACCTCGGTGAGCGCTGCACGGACGCGCGGCCAGATCTCGTCGCGCGGCACCTCCATGTTCTCCAGCCCGAACGCCACGTCGTCACCGAGCCGCTCGAGAATGGTCTGGGCGTCCGGGTCCTGCATGACGAGGCCGCATCCGCCGGGGCGGGGTCGGTCCCCGCCGACCGTCAACGACCCGGCCTCCTCGCCCTCGTCGCTGCTCCCCAGCACGCCCGCCAGGGCATGGAGCAGGGTGGACTTGCCCGCGCCGGACGCCCCGAGGAGCAGCACTCGCTCACCGGGTTCGATGCTCAGCGAGACGCCGGAGGTGGCCCAGGCAGCGCGTCCGGCGTGCCGCCAGCCCCAGCCGTCGAGGCGTACCTGCGCAGGTCTCACTCAGACGTCCGCACGTGCCTCGCGGCCGGACTCGAACCGGGACAGCGCGCCCGAGGCGGCGAGCGCCTTGGTGAGCGCCCATCCGATGCCGCCGGCGAGGACGGCACCGGAGATGATCATGGTGATCAGATAGATGACGTTGAACGCCGCCGACTTGGCGATGTTCCCCATCGCGAACTCGAGGATCCACTCCGCCACCGCAGCGCCTGCGCCCGCGAGGGCGGCGGGGACGAGCCCCCACCGCCGATAGGCGAGGGCGAGGAAGACGAGCTCGGCGCCGAGTCCCTGGGCGAGGCCGGAGTAGAGCGTGGTGATCCCCCACTGGTTGCCCACAGCCGCCGAGACGAGAGCGGCGAGCAGCTCGACCGCGACAGCGGCGCCGGGCTTGCGGATGACCAGGCCACCGAGGATGCCCCCGAGCAGCCAGATCCCGACGGCCAGCCCGCCAAGACCGGGGGTCACCGCGTTGAACACGTCGTAGCCTGCGCCGCCGACGAAGTTCCAGCCGACGAAGATGATGCCTGTCGCGACGCCGAGTACGGCCGCGACGACGATGTCGACGACTCGCCACCCGTACGTGCGCGAGGTGGTTGTGGGTGTTGAAGCTGTTGCCATGTGCCTGTCCCCTTGTCGGTTCGGGCACGGGTCGACGCCGACGGTCGGCGTCTCGAGCTGCCTCCCTGCGCTGGCATGACCCAGATCAGGTTCGACGGTCGAAGGTAGAGAACCTTCCTCTCAGCCCGGCGTCTCCGGACTCCCGTGTTCAGTGCCGAGTATACGACTGCGCCCCGGTCATCCGTTCTCGTGACACCAGCACCGGGCGGGGTGCAGTGGTGCGCTGCACCCCGCCCGATCTCCTCAGGAGAGCTTCGGCTTCACGTCCGTCGTGTAGATGCCGGACAGGGTCGACTTGAGCTTGGCGAGGCGGGCGGGGATGTCTGCCTGCTGGGTGAGGCTGTCGGAGTTCGCGATCGCGATCTCGCGGTCTCCGCCGGGCAGGAACACGCGCGCGTAGTCCTGGGACCGGGTGTGCGAGAGCTGGTCGACGGCGGTCTTCGCCTGCGGCAGCTTCGCGTACGTCGCACTCATGTCGCTGGACTTCCGTACCGGCAGGTAGCCCGTCGCCCCCGCGAAGGCAGCCGTGTTCTCCGGCCGGGTGAGGAAGGCCAGGAACTTCGCCGCAGCGAGCTGCTCCTCCGGCTTGATCGCCTTGGGGATGCCCAGACCCGCGCCGCCCGTGGGGCAGACCATGTCCGTCGCCTGAGACCCTCCGGGGAGGAACCCGACCCCGACGTCGAACTTGGCGGTCTTCAGCACTCCCACCAACGATCCCGTCGACCCGACGTACGATGCGGCGGCGCCGGCCGAGAAGTCCGCGGAGACGTCCTTCGCCGACACTCCGGCCCACTTGTCCTTGTACACGGAGTCCTGGGTGAACTGGAGCGTCTTCACGACCTCAGCCGAGTCGCACGTGACGGTCCAGTCCTTGCTCAGCGCGCCGCCCTCGCCCCAGATCTTGTTCTGCAGCGTCCACGAGTCGTAGTCCGCGGCCGCCGCGTACATGTGCGCCACCTGGGCGGTGGGGTTCGCGGCCTTGAGCTTTGGGGCCCACGTGGCGAACTCCTGCCACGTCTTCGGGGCGCGGTCCTCGAGGCCCGCCTTGGCCCACATCTCCTTGTTGTAGTAGAAGATCGGGGTCGAGCGGGCGTACGGCATGGCCCACTGGAGGTTGTTGTACGAGTAGTCCTTGTACAGGCTGGTCACGTAGTCGGCGGTGTCGACCTTGAGGTAGCTCAGCACTCCGTCGAGGTTGATGATCGAGTCGTTGAGGAAGTACCGGAACCACCACACGTCCGAGAAGACGACGACGTGCGGCAGCTGACCTCCCTGCTGGGCGGTCTGGAACTTCTGGGCGACGTCTTCGTACGACGCGCCAGCCGTCACGAGGGTGACCTTCGTCTCGGACTGGCTCTGGTGGTAGGCCGCGATGAGAGCGTTCTCGATGTCCTGTGACTTGCCGGGGTGGTTCGACCAGAACGAGATCTCGGCCGCGGGGGTGACCTTGGACCAGTCCGTACCGTTCGCCGCGGACGACGTGGGCGCGGAGCCTGACGTGCTGGGCCCACTGCACGCGCCCAGAGCGAGTGCGCCGATCCCGGCGCCGCTGAGGGCGAGGAAGTTGCGGCGATCGAGGGATAGTGCCATGTGAATGGTGTTCCTTTCGTCAGTTTGAGGACGAGCCCGCAGTGAGCCCGGCCACGATGTAGCGCTGGAGGAAGGCGAAGACCGCCAGCACGGGAAGGATGACGATGACCGCGCCGGCCATCAACACGCCGTAGCCGGCGGGACCGCTCTCGTTGTTCTGGAGCAGCGTCAGGCCGACCGGCAGCGTCATGAGGTTCGGGTCCGTGGTGATGATGAGCGGCCAGATGTACTCGTTCCACTCCGAGACGATCGTCACGAGCGCCACGGTGGCGATGCTCGGTGCGGTGACGGGGACGACCATGCGCCACAGCCGCGCGAGGTGCCCGGCCCCGTCGACCTCGGCGGCTTCGAGCATCGAGATCGGCAGCGAGCGGAACGACTGGCGCAGCAGGAACGTGCCGAACGCCGTGCCGAGGCTGGGGACGATGATCCCCCAGTACGTGTTGAGGCCGTTCATGCCTGCGATGAGGATGTAGTTGGGCAGGATCGCGACCTGCGGCGGCACCATCAGCGCCACCAGGAGGGCCACGAAGATCACGTTCTTCGCCGGGAAGCGCACGAAGACGAGCGCGTACGCCGTGTGGATCGCCAGCAGCACCTTCAGGGTCGCGCCGACGGCCGTGACGATCACCGAGTTGAGGAAGAACCGCCCGAACGGGGCGGTGCGGAAGGCCTCGGTGTAGTTGGCGAAGCTCCAGTGCTGCGGCAGGACGCGGAGGTTGAGGGTGATGATCTCGCTGACCTGCTTGAAGCTGGACAGCACCATCCAGGCGAGCGGGAGTCCGACGACCAGCACGACGACGGTCAGCGGCAGATAGCCGCCGAAGATCCGCGGCAGCACGCTGCTGCGGCGTCCGGTCGCTGCGGGCCGTGGCGTCGCGCCTCGCGCTGCCTCGGCCTCGTGGGACGGCTTCATGGTGGCGAGGCTCATGCGTAGTGAACCTTCCTGTCGACCCAGGCGATCTGGACGATCGTGAGGGTGATGAGGATGACGAACAGGATCACCGAGATGGCTGCGGAGTAGCCGGCGCGCTGGTAGGCGCCGAAGCCCTGGACGTACGCCTCGTAGATGAGCGTCCTGGTGCCCTCCGAGGTGGGCGT
>DAIEHO010000258.1 GCA_027353565.1 Propionibacteriaceae bacterium | reverse complement strand
GAGGATCCGTGTCAGAGCTCCCTTGCCGGCATAGTCGAGGCCGCGGGTGGGCTCGTCCAGGAGCACCACCTGGGGCGACCGGGCGAGCTGGATGGCGAGGACGAGGGCCAGCTTCTGGCCCTCCGAGAGATCCCGGGGGTGGTGGTCCCGGGCGATGCCTCCGACGAGCTCGTCGAGGATTCTCCCCGTGGACCCTGGCGGAAGGGCGGCGTCGGCATCGGCCAGGGCGAGCTCCTCGGCGACCGTCGCCAGGTACAGGAGGTCGGACGCCGTCTGCGGCACGAGGGCGATGTCGCCCGGTGATGACGGTTGCCCGCCGACCGTCACGCTGCCGGTCTGGCGGCTCCCTGCTCCATGGGCGGCCCACAGTAACGACGACTTCCCGCAGCCGTTGCGGCCCACCAGCGCGGTGACGTGCCCGGCGTGCGCGGTCAGCGTGACGTCACGAACGGCCACGAGAGACCCGTACATGACGACGATCCCGGCCGCGACCAGCCCCGCTCCGGAGGCCTTCTGGGGCACGGGGAGCAGGGGTGCCCGCTCCCTCCAGCGGGTCCGTTCGGCCTCGGCCGCCCGCCGGCCGTCGCGGATCGTCAGCGGGAGCGGCGACCATCCCGACCGGAGGCCGAGGTCGACGAGCGGGGGAGCGACCGGAGACGCGGCGAGCATCGCGGGCGGGTCGCCGCTCAGGACCGTACCGAGCGAGACCAGGACGACGCTGTCGCAGAACTCGACGACGCGCTCCATCCGGTGCTCGGCCAGCACGACGGTGAGCCCGAGGTCGTGGACGAGCCTGCTGAGCAGCGACACGACGTCCTCGGCAGCCACTGGGTCGAGGGCGGAGGTGGGCTCGTCGAGCACCAGGACCTTGGGACGGGCGGTGAGCACCGAGGCGATCGCCACCCGTTGCTGCTGGCCGCCCGACAAGGTCCGCAACGCGCGGCGCCGCAGGTCCGTGATGCCCAGCAGGTCCATCACCTCCTCGACCCGTACGCGCATCCGGCCCGGGTCGACACCTAGCTGCTCCATGCCGAACGCGAGCTCGGACTCGACCGTGTCGGTGACGAACCCTGCGAGGGGGTTCTGGCCGACGTAGCCGATGCGGTCCGCGAGCTCTCGGGGCGGGGTGGCGCTGACGTCCTCGCCGTCGAGGAGCACCTTCCCGGTACGGCGACCGCCGGTGAAGCGGGGTACGAGGTTGGTCAGGCACCCGAGGAGGGTCGACTTCCCGCTGCCGGTCGGGCCGGCGACCAGGGACAGGTCGCCCTCGGGGATGTGCACGGACACGTCGTCGAGCACGGGCCTGAGCGCCTCCGCGTAGGTGACGGTGACGTGCTGCAGCTCGATCATGCGGTCACCTCTGCGGTTGCGGTCAGAGCCGGCGGAGTGATCGCCGCGGGAAGCAGGGCCACGAGGATGGCGATCAGCATCACGGTGGGCAGGGTCGGGACGTCCGGCGTGGGGATGACCGCAGGGTAGAGCGCCGAGGCGGCGGGGCCCGCACCGACCGCGACGACCGCGATCAGGGGGACGAACCCGCAGGCCACAGTGAGCAGCTCAGGCATCAGCCAGCGATCGGGCCGATACCGGGAGCGCCGGACGCCGTGCCCCGACAGAGTGATGCTGGCGAACGCGGCGACGACCCCCGCCACAGCGAGCACGTACGTCAGGCGCAGCGTGACGAGCGCACCCAGCGCCAGCGTCGGCAGGGAGCCCGAGACGAGGTCGTACGCGAAGAGCATGAGGCACCCGATGGATATCAGGGCGGTGACCGCCGAGAGAACCTTGTGGCGACGGCTGCCCGAGGCGGACCGACCGAAGCCACGGGAGTCCATCGAGGCTGCGAGGGCGATGGCGGAGTCGAGCGCATCGGCGAGGACGGGTACGACGAGTCCGCGGACGAACCGGGCTCGTGGGCGCCACGGCCGTGACGGCGCCGGGGGGAGCCGCAGCTTCCGGGCACGGGCGACACGCACGGCAGACTCGGCGAGCTGGGGGAAGACGGTCACGGCGACGACGAGGACCGTACCGATCTCGTACAGCGCCGCAGGGAGGCTGCGCAGCAGTCGTCGCGGGCTGGCCAGCGAGTTGGCCGCACCGACAGCGACGATGATCGTTGCCAGACGCAGCCCGTCGTACGCGCCGGACAGGATGGACTCGAGCGACACCGGCCCGAGCAGCCGCACACCGGCGACGACCGACGGCAGCGGGATCCGCGGGAGCGTGAACAGCACGTGGTCGCCGTCGCCGCCCCCGAAGACGATGCGATAGAGGATGCGGAGCAGGAACACAGCGGCGCCGAGGATCGCGTACAGCCGGAACGAACGCGCCCACGGGCCGTCGTCGCGGCGGGAGACGACGACGAACGTCGTCACGGCGAGGAGCAGCCCTTCGATGAGTGGGTTGGTCGTCAGGCTGGCGGTGGCCATGACACCGAGCGCCCACAGCCACCAGGCCACGGGATGAAGTGAGCGGGGGAGCCGGTGCCGTACCCAGCCGTCCCTCACGGAGGCGACACCAGCGCTCACAGCCGCCCCCACATCAGGCCGGCGATGCCCACCATGCCGCTGACCAGGACGATCGCCCCTGACGTGAGGATGTCGTCGTCCAGGCTCTGGGCCATCTCGTCGGCGCCGGGCAGCGACGTGGCGCGCGGGGGAGCGGTGGTGGGCGCGGACGGAAGCTGGGGAGAGGCAGCGGCGGCCTGTCGGGGTCCGACGAGGATCAACAGCATGGCGAGGGCGAGAAGTGCGACGGCCGCGGGGCGAACAGCCCTCATACGAACCCTCTCCCAGTCCAGTGGTGGTGGCCCGACTCCGCTCAGCCACCCGTGCACCGGGTCTGTAGTCCTCGACAGATACTCGACTCCCCTACGGCATTCCGGCTCGTGACGACTGGTCACACACGCCTGCGGGTCAGCGCCGGGCTCTGACCGGCTTCCCCGCAGGGGACTGCGATTGCGCGCTCACGCTACCACTCGGGCTGGATCGGCCTGGGAGTGGCGTGGGCTCCTCACGGCGTGTAGATCTCGGTGGTCGCCGTATCATTAAAAAAATTTTTTTTTT
>DAIEHO010000234.1 GCA_027353565.1 Propionibacteriaceae bacterium | reverse complement strand
AGGCGATAGCGTGCGGCGCCCGTGATCATCGTCGGGTCGGTCTCGTACCCCAGCCAGAGCCCGTGCTCGGACACCAGCCTCGAGGCGAAGGAGTCGTACGTGAGGATGACCTGCTCGCCCTCGTCGTCGACGGCGTCAGGGCTCAGAACGCCGGAGGTCACCAGCGCGGCACGGATGCGCTGGGCCAGCTCAGCGGCCGCTTTGCGGGTGAACGTGAGCCCGAGGACCTGTCCCGGACGGACTTGGCCCGTGCCGACCAGCCAGACGACCCGCGCCGCCATGACCGTTGTCTTGCCGGACCCGGCGCCGGCGATGACGACGGTCGGTTCCAGTGGCGCGGTGATCGCCGCGAGCTGCTCGTCGCTGAACGGGACCCCGATCGCGTCGACGAGGTCGCCCGGAGTGCTGATCGGTGCCTCGTGCCGGGACGTTCGCCAGGCGGCCAGCGAGGTGACGCTGCCGTTCACTCGACCACCTGCCGTCCCTCGCCGCGCCCGGGGCAGCTCGACTGGAACGAGCAGTAGCGGCACGACGGACCGACCGTGGCGACGTACCGGTCGGACGCCAGGACGCGGGCAGCGGTCTCGAGCCGATGGTGCACCCATGTCGGATGGTCCGTCTGGCTCCCCACCGCGCGACGCCCCTCCTCGTCGAGGACGGCGACGGACGGCTCCTCCTTCAGGTAGGGCACGTCGATGATCGACGGCTGCTGCAGCACTTTGGGATAGGGCTGTTGACCGTCCTGCTTGCGCAGGTAGACCAGCTCCGCGGCGCCCACACCTGCATCGCCGGCCAGCTCGGAGAAGGCTCCGTGCTGCGCCGCCAGCTGGTAGGCGCCCAGCTGCTCCAGAGCGTCCGCCTCACCCTGCGTCGGTACGTGGCGGCCCGTCTTGAAGTCGACGATCACGAGCCGCCCGTCGCTGGTGAGGTCGAGCCGGTCGACGACGCCCGTCAGCCTGAGCGGTTGCCCGCCAGCGGGCACCTCGACCGAGAACGGCACCTCGACACCCAGCACCCTCCGGCCCTGCCGCGCCTCGATCCAGCCCGCCAGGCGCTCCAGCGACTCGTCAGCCTCGGCACGTTCGGACGCCGACAGCCAGACGGCGTCGAACGGGATCTGGTCCCATATGCGCTCGAGGTGGGCGCCGAGCTCCGTCGGGCTGATCCCCTCGGCCACGGCGTGCTGAGCGAGCACGTGTACGACGGAGCCGAAGCCCGCGGCGGACGTCCGCTGCCGGTCGGCTCCCGCCCGACGCTGGAGGAACCACTGCCGCGGGCAACCGAGCAGGGTGCCCAGCTGGCTGCCGGAGAGTGTCACCGGCTCGCCGTCGCGTCGCTCCGGGCGTCCCGTCGACAGCTCCGCGAGCCCCCACCAGTGGGCGGGGTCTGCAGCCGGTACGACCTGCCGACCGGCGGCGTCGACCTCGTCGGCCAGCGTCGCCAGGTGCTGGGCGGCGGCGGCTCTGGTCGCGGGGTGCTCCGTGGGATCCGCGACAACACGGCGCAGCTCGCCGACCAGCCCCACGAGCGTGAGCGGGCGCCGAGGTCGTCCCGCCACCGCCCGTACGGGCACTCCGAGCTCCTCGAGGAAACGAGACGGCTGATCGCCCTCGCCGTCGGTGCCGGCCACCGCGGTGACCACCAGGCGGCGCGTGGCGCGCGTGCACGCGACGTAGAACAGGCGCCGCTCCCCCGCGAGGCGGACGCTGGGCGGCGGCGGCTCGACCAGGCCGTCGTCGCCGAGAAGGTCCGTCTCCAGCATGCTGCCGCGGCGACGGGGATCCGGCCAGATCCCCTCCTGGACGCCGGCGACCACGACGAGCGGCCACTCGAGGCCCTTCGCCCGATGGGCGGTGAGGACGCGCACCCCCCGGCGCCGCGCCGTCGCCTCGCGGGCCGTGTCCGCCGGGATCTCCTGCGCCGCCACCTCGGCCAGGAACCCCGCCACGCCGCGCCCTCCGGTGAGCTCGTCTGACCGCTCGGCCAGGTCGAACAAGGCGCACACGGCGTCGAGATCGCGGTGCGCGCGTGCCGTCTGGTCTCCGCCCACGGTGAGCTGTGTCTGCAGCCGCCGCGGCCAGTCCGTACCGGACCAGAGACACCACAAGGCCTCATGCGCCGTGGCTCCCCGAACGACGAGCTCTCGGCACTCGGCGAGGAGGGCTGCGAGGTGGGCCACCGCCTCGGTGGCTTCGGTGGGCGGCACCGAGGCGAGGAGCTCAGGGTCGACGAGCACCTGCCGTACGAGCTCGTTGGACGAAGCCGGGGTCGTCGTCAGCCCGACGTCGGCCCTGTCGAGCTCACGCAGGGACCGGCCCAGCCGCCGCAGGTCGATCGAGTCCAGCCCGGCCAACGGGCTCTGCAGCAGGCGTGCCGCCGAGTCGGAGTCGAGGAGCCTCTGGTCCGCGACCACGGACAGCGCGAGCAGCAGCGGCGAGACCGCCTCCGCCGCCGCCAGAGCGATCTCGTCGCCTGCGACGGCGACGGGTACGCCCGCGCCGACGAGCGCACGCGTCAGGCGCGGGATGTCGCGGCGTCCCGACCGTACGAGTATGGCCATGTCGTCCCACTCCATCCCGTCACGCAGGTGGGCTCGGCGCAGCAGGTCGGCCACGTACTCGCCCTCGGCGCCCGCGTCGTCGAACGTCAGCACGTCGAGCTCGCCCGGTGGCGTACCTGGGTGGATCTCCGGCTCGCGGAACGCCTCCCGCATCGCGTCCGGGATCGGGCGGGGCAGCGGGAGCCTCGCCGAGACCCGCCGGGTGGCGTCCGCGAGGACCTCCCCGAAGCGGTGGGTACGCGAGAGTGCGACGACCGGCGCCGGAACACCGGCCGAGTCGGGGAACAGCTCAGGGAAGTCGAGGATGCCCCTCGGCCGGGCGCCGCGGAACTCATAGATGGACTGATCTGGGTCGCCGACAGCGACGATGCCTCCCCCGACCGGTACCAGCTGGCGGAGCAGCCCGACCTGCGAAGGATCCGTGTCCTGGTACTCGTCGACGAACACCACCTCCGCCGACTTCCTCACCTGCGCGAGGATCTCGGGGTCCGTGAGCAGCACCCGCGTTCGGTGAACGAGCTCGGCGTAGTCGAGGACCTGCTCGTGCTCCAGGATGTCGAGGTACTCGTCGAAGAAGTCGCCGAGGGCCGTCCACTGCGGCCGCCCCGCGACTTGTCCGTACATGCGGAGCACGTCCCCGTCGAGGCCCAGCTGCCGGGCGGCCGCGAGCGCTCCACGCACCTCGGAGGCGAAGCCCCTTGTGCCGTAGGCCGGTGCGTACTCGGGCGGCCAGTCGGTCGCCGAGCGACCAGCCAGCACCTCCCGTACGCGGAACTCCTGCTCCGGAGCCGTCAGCAGCCGCGGCGCCGACCCGTACAGCTCGGGGTCGGACCAGCGCCTCACCACCGAGTAGCAGAACGCGTGGAACGTCATCGCACGTGGCGTGACCACGGACCGTCCGAGGCGCTCCGCGATGCGGCGCCGAAGGTCGACGGCGGCCCGACGCGAGAACGTGAGCACCAGCACACCGTCCGCCGGAAGGCCGTCGTCGATGTGGCCGGCCACCGCCTCGACGATCGTCGTGGTCTTCCCTGTGCCGGGTCCGGCGAGCACGAGCAGGGGTCCCCCGCGGTGGTTGACGACGGCGTCCTGCTCTCGTGTCAGCACCGGCCGGTCGAGCGTCTGGCGCGCCGACGGCCGCAGTCGGTAGCTGGGGCGGCTGGCGGAGATCACGGGTCCATGCAAACAGATGCCACCGACGGATGCGACCCGCAGCGGATGTTCGCACCCGATCCGGCATCGCACCGGCGGGCGGCCGACCCGAGCGGCGTCCGGCGCCTGACCGGGCATCGGTACCCGGGAACGCAATTTCGCGAGCGTACTGTCCAGAGGGCGCGAAATATGCCAAGGTGTAACCGCTGCTCCAGCCCGGGCTGTGCTTGGGAAGGTCCGGACCGTGTCCAGCAGCCTGAGATCTCAAGGTGCGATCTCAGCGAGCAAGTCGGGAGAAGTTGCATGGCTCAGGGAACCGTCAAGTGGTTCAACGCCGAGAAGGGCTACGGCTTCATTGCTGTAGAAGGTGGCGATCAGGACGTGTTCGTCCACTACACCGCGATCGACACCACCGGCTTCCGTACCCTTGAAGAGGGTCAGAAGGTCGAGTTCGAGATCACGCAGGGCCCCAAGGGTCCGCAGGCTGATCGCGTCCACGCTCTGTAAGTCACACCTCACGAAAGACCCCCGCAGCCGCGGGGGTCTTTCGGCTTTCTGGGTCCGATCCCGCCTGCTCACGACCCGCTCCGCCCGCCTCGCCGGATCTCGCAGGACCGGACGCGTGCCCAGACATCTCGACGACGCACCCCGAAGTAGCCGACGCCCCTGTCGGGAGGGGAACCTAGAGTGACCACATGCCGGCAGACAGCATCGTGACGACCGTGGGAGAGCGGACGCTGACGCTGACGAACCTGGACAAGGTGCTCTACCCGGCGTCCCACGTGACCAAGGCGGAGATCATCTCCTACTACCTGGCGATCTCGGAGACGATGCTCCCCCACCTGGCCGGCCGCTGCATGACCCGGGTGAGGTTCCCCAACGGGGTCGATGCGGCGCCGTTCTTCGAGAAGAACGTACCGGCCGGCGCGCCGGGCTGGGTCGCCGTACAGACCGTCCTCGGGACCGAGGGTCCCATCGACTACCTCGTCGCGACCGAACCTGCGACCCTCGTCTACCTCGCGAACCTCGCGGCCCTCGAGCTCCACGCGCCGCAGTGGACCACCGCGCACACGACGCGGGTGGACGGGGCCGTTCTCCTCGAGCCCGAGCACGAACCCCACGCGACGACCTGCGTCATCGACCTCGACCCTGGTCCCGGCATGACCATCGTGGACGTGGCCAAGGGGGCCCTGATCATCGCGCACCGTCTCGCCGCGGACGGCCTCATCGCGTCGGTGAAGACCTCGGGCTCGAAGGGTCTGCAACTGTCCGCAGCGATCGCGCCGACGCCCTCGGAGCACGTCGTCCGGTACGTGGCGCGGCTCGCAGCGGAGCTGAGCCGGGCGCATCCCGACCTCTTCGTCGCGACGATGGCCAAGTCCGCACGCGCGGAGCACCTCTACATCGACTACCTGCAGAACAAGGCTGCGAGGAACACGATCTGTCCCTATTCGCTGCGCGGCAAGGAGGAGCCCTGGGTCGCGACGCCCCTTACCTGGGACGAGGTGGCCGCCGCCGACTCCCCCGACGCCCTCCGGTTCCTCCCCGACGACGTCCTCGCGCGGGTCGCCGAGCACGGGGACCTGTTCGCGGACGTGCTCGCCGACGACGGCCC
>DAIEHO010000221.1 GCA_027353565.1 Propionibacteriaceae bacterium | reverse complement strand
TCGTGGACGGTGTCGACCGGTCCGACGAGCTCGGTCGCGCGGTCGACGAAGCCGTCGATGCGGGCGAGCGACGCGGTGGCCTCGGTGAGGGAGTCTGCGCTGTACTCGATGGAGCTGCGGTAGTGCGGGACGGCGAGGTAGAAACGCACCGCGCGGGCGGGGTACTGGGCGGTGACCTCGCTGACCAGCGCGCCGTTGAGCAGCGACTTCGACATCTTCTCGCCCGCGGACGTGACCCACGCGTTGTGCATCCAGTGGCGGGCGAACGGGTGGCCCGAGGCCCTGGCTTGCGCCAGCTCGTTCTCGTGGTGCGGGAAGCGCAGGTCGATGCCGCCGCCGTGGATGTCGAACTCGTCGCCGAGGTACTTGATCGCCATCGCGGAGCACTCGAGGTGCCACCCGGGACGGCCGCGGCCCCACGGCGCCGGCCACGACGCCGTGACCGGCTCGGACGGCTTGTAGCCCTTCCAGAGCGCGAAGTCTCGGGGGTCACGCTTCCCCCTCGGGGCCGAGTCCTCCGCCGGCACCATGTCGTCGACCCGCTGGTGCGACAGCTCGCCGTACGAGGGCCAGCTCTTCACGTCGAAGTACACGTCGCCCGAGTCGTCGGCCGCCACGTACGCGTGGCCGGCTTCGATGAGCTCCTGCACCATGGCGATCATCTCCGGGATGTGCCCGGTCGCGCGCGGCTCGTACGTGGGCTCGGCGCAGCCGAGCGCGGAGTACGCCCGGTGCAGCTCGCGCTCGAAACGGTACGCGTGGGCGAACCACGGGACTCCGGCCTCGGCCGACTTCTCGAGGATCTTGTCGTCGATGTCGGTGACGTTGGCGACGACCGTCACGGCGTAGCCGGAGATCTCGAGCCAGCGCCGCAGGACGTCGAACACCACTTCCTTGCGGATGTGGCCGAGGTGCGGGGATGACTGCACAGTGAGGCCGCAGTGGTAGATCGACACCCGCCCGGGGATGACAGGATCGAGGTCGGTCACCTCATGGGTCGCAGAGTCATACAGCCGGAACGTCACGCACCGCAGTCTAGGGGAGCCGCTCCGAACCGCCGCCCCCGAGAGACACCCGGTCTCGACCGAGGCTTCAGTCGACCGGCTCGGCCTCGGCCCGGCTCCGTGCCGCCACCGAGCGCTTGAGATCGCCGTCCTTCTTCGACGCCTCCTTGGCGGCTGCCTTCGCGCGCAGCGCGCTGACGTCGAAGTAGCCACTGCCCGTCTCCGGCTCGGACCCGGCGGTGGCCGCCTCCCACGGGTCGTACGGGGGCTCGTCGTCTCCGGCCTCGATGAAGCCCTTCGACGGGTCGTACGGGTCGGTGAGCTGGCGTCCTTCGACCGGCGCGAGCGCGTCGGCGGACATCGCCTCGTCGGGGAGCTTGCGCAGCACGTCCTGGACGTAGCCGTGTGTCGCCTCCGTCAGCGGGACGTCGCGGTTCTCGCGCTGCGACTGGTACCAGCGGTAGTCGAGCACCTCGTGGAAGAGCTGTGCGGGCTCGCGCTTGGCCTTGAGGTCGTTCGGCACGATCTCGATGACCGGCTCGAAGACGTCGGTCAGCCACTCGTGGGCGACGATCGCCTCGTCGAGATGCTGCTGGCCGGTGCGGACGCGGAACGTGTCGAGGTCGTTGAGCAGGCGGCGGGCCTGGTTCTCCTCGGTGTCGAGGCCGGTGAGACGCAGGAGGCGGCGGGAGTGGTGGCCCGCGTCGACGACCTTGGGCTGGATGCGGATGTGCGAGGCGTCGTCCGAGGTCTGGATGTCGAGCTCGGCGACGTCGAAGCCGAGCGCATTGAGTCGCCGGACGCGGCTCTCGATGCGGCCCAGCTCGGAGCCCGAGAACTCCTCCACGCCGGTCAGCTCGGCCCACAGCTCGCGATACCGGGTCTCGACCATGTCCACCAGGTGCAGCGGGTCCAGGCTCTCCTCGAGCATTCCTCCCGCCTGGAGGTCGCAGAAGTCGCCGAACAGGTTCGTACGGGCGACGACGAGGTCGTGCTCGCGCTGTCCCGCGGTGAGCTGGTCGTGGAGCTCCCCGGTCTCGGCGTCGACGAGGTAGGCGGCGAAGGAGCCGGCGTCGCGGCGGAACAGCGTGTTCGACAGCGACACGTCACCCCACAGGAAGCCGATGATGTGAAGCCGCGCCAGCAGTACGACCATCGCGTCGATCAGCCTGCTCACCGTGTCCTGCTTCACACCGGCGGCGAACAGTGAGCGGTACGGGAGCGAGAACTGCAGGTGACGCGTGATGAGGATCGGGTCGAGCTCGGTGCCGTCCGCCGCGACACGCTTCGTGATGACGCCGATCGGCTCGACCGACGGCGTACCGATGCGCATCAGGTCGTGCAGCAGCCGGTACTCGTGGAGCGCGAGGTGCTCGATGACCTCCTTCGCCGCGTACACGCTCGATCCGACGCGGATGAACCGCACCACGTGGCGCGAGATGCCGCGGGGGAGGGCGACGAGATGCTCGGTCGGCCATTCCGCCAGTGGCGTGCCCCACGGCAACGGGATCAGCCGTGAGTCAGGTTTGGCGGAGACGAAACGGGGCACGCATCACAGTCTGCCCTAGCCCGGAAAACAGTGCGCGGCTTATGAGGGCCGTACGGGCCGCCGGGGCTACGGCCGGGACCTCCGTGGGTCCGGCGTCGCCGCGCACCGTGCCCAGGGTCCGGGCGTCAGATCCAGTTGCTCGGGCCCGCTGAGCCCGCCACGTACGTGTCCATGGGGACCTGCCCCGCCGCCCACGCCTCGAGCACCGGGGTCACGATGCGCCAGCAGTCCTCCGCGACGTCACCGCGAACGCTGAGCAGCGGGTCGCCGTCGAGGATGTGCGACAGGATCTCGCCGTACGGTCGGATCGGGCTCTCGCCGAGCTCGGCGTCGAGCACCGTCGGCTCGAGGCTGAGCCTGTCCCCCTCGACGTTGGTCGACAGCTGGACGCGGAGGTACTCCGGCGACAGCCCGATGACGACGACGTTGCGCGGCGCCTCGTCATGGAAGCCGGTCGGGGTGTGCGCGATCGGGCGGAACACGACGGTGATCTGGCGGACGCCGTCGCCGAGTGCTTTGCCGCTGCGCAGTGTGATCGGGACCCCGGACCACCGGGCGTTGCGGATCTCGACGGTGACCTCGGCGAGCGTCTCGGTGTTGCGCGCCGGGTCGACCCCCTCCTCATCCACGTAGCTGCGCACGACCTCGTCGCCGACCTTGCCCGCGGTGTAGCGCGCGCGCCTCGACGCGGTCACCGGGTCGTCGCCCCACAGGTGGGTCGACCGCAGCAGGTGCGCCTGGAGGTCCCGCAGCTCGAACGCGTCGAACGTCGCGAGCTCCTCCATGCAGAGCAGCGCCATCACGAGCAGCAGGTGGCTCTGGATCATGTCCTTGAGTGCACCGGCGCGGTCGTAGTAACCCGCTCGGCCCTCGAGGGCGAGCGCCTCGTCGGCGACGATGTGGATGCTCTCGATGTTCGTCGCGTTCCACACCGGCTCGAACAGGCGGTTCGTGAACCGTAGGCCCACGAGGCTCAGCACGGTCGCCTTGCCGAGGTAGTGGTCGACGCGGAAGATGTGCGACTCGGGGAGGGGGAGATGTGCGAGGAGCTCGTTGAACGCCTGGGCGCTGGCTGCGTCCGTACCGAACGGCTTCTCGATCGCCAGGTACAGCTCCTCGGGCAGCGGGACGTCCACCAGGGCCTTGCAGGCGGCCATGGTGATGGCCGGCGGCAGCGCGAAGTACAGCACGGTTCGTCCCTGCAGGCCTGTGAGCAGGGCCGTGAGGTCGTCGCCGCTGGACGCGTCGATCCTCGTGTACGTCGTGGTGGCGAGGATCTCCTGGAGCTCGTCGCCCGAGCAGCCGCCGTCGCTGAGCGCTGCCTTGACGAGCTCGCACCAGTGGCCGTTGTCCCAGTCCTCGGCCCCCGCTCCCGACAGCCGCACGGTGACCCCGTGGTCGGCCTTCAGCAGAGTTCCGAGCCCTGGCAGCAGAAGTCGATGGGTGAGGTCGCCAGAGGCGCCCAGGATGACGAGGTTCACGGCTTGGGACACGACACTCCTTCAGTACACACGAGGCCGGTCTCGGCCCTCGGCATGAGCATGCCATGCCGTGCGAACCGGGCGCCCGTCCCCGCCGGGACGCGAACCGGGGTCCCGTCGTGACGACGGGACCCCGGACGATGAAGCGGTCAGGCCGGACTCAGGACAGACGCTCCTGGGTCGCATCGGAGAACACGTGGATGTGCTCGGTGTCGACACCCATGCGGACCATCGCGCCACGCTCCGGAGGACGACGCGACGAGATGCGCGCGACGATCTGCTGAGCGTTGAGCTTCGCGTCGTCGGCGAGGCCGGCGAGCGTGCCGTAGACGTACGCGTCGGCGCCGAGCTCTTCGACGACCGCCACGTCGATCCCGATGCCGGCATCGGCCATCGTGAAGGACTCGGGACGGATGCCCAATGTCAGCGTCTTCTCGCCGGGGGCCTTGGCCAGCACCTCGCGCTTGATCGGGACGGTGTAGTCGCCGATGGTGACGCCACCCTCCACGATCGGGCCCGACATGAGGTTCATCGCGGGAGAGCCGATGAAGCCTGCCACGAACAGGTTGGCAGGGGTGTCGTACAGGGTCAGCGGGGTGTCGACCTGCTGGAGCACGCCGTCCTTCATGACCGCGACGCGGTCACCCATCGTCATGGCCTCGACCTGGTCGTGCGTCACGTACACGGTCGTGACACCGAGCCGGGTCTGGAGCGCGGCGATCTGCGTACGGGTGGAGACGCGGAGCTTGGCGTCGAGGTTCGACAGCGGCTCGTCCATGAGGAAGACCTGTGGCTGACGCACGATCGCGCGGCCCATGGCGACGCGCTGACGCTGGCCACCGGACAGAGCCTTCGGCTTGCGGGAGAGGAAGTCCTCCAGGCCGAGGAGCTTGGCCGCCTCGAGAACGCGCTCAGCGCGCTCCTGCTTGCCGACGCCCTGCATCTTGAGCGCGAAGCCCATGTTGTCCGCGACGGTCATGTGCGGGTACAGCGCGTAGTTCTGGAACACCATCGCGATGTCTCGGTCCTTCGGCGGCAGATCGGTGACGTCGCGGTCGCCGATGTAGATGTTGCCGGTGTTGACCTCTTCGAGTCCCGCCAGCATGCGCAGCGAGGTCGACTTGCCACAGCCGGAGGGGCCGACGAGGACCATGAACTCGCCGTCGCCGATCTCCAGGGTGAGCTTGTCGACGGCCGGATGGTCGGCCCCCGGGTAGACGCGTGATGCGTCCGAGAATGTGACAGTAGCCACAGCTGATTCCTTTCCACGGGCGGTACGTGCCCGACGATCCTTGGTGGAATGAACGAGGAGGCATCCCCCTCTGCCTGCGATCTTCTCACGCCCGCAGCCCGGAACGGAACAGCGGTGCGGCCCTTCGGGTCTCCCGTCGCGACGGAACCCGTCTCAGCGTGACAGCGACCGCCGCCGACCGAGGCGCCGACCGAGGCGCCACCAGCCGTGCAGCAGCAGCTCCAGCGGCCGTCCCGCGGGCGGCAAGGGAAGCTGTGATGCGCTCAGCGTCGTCGTCAGGAGGTCGCCGAGGACGTCGTCGCCGACGACCCGTACGGCTGCCACCCGCCGGCGACGGTCGCGGAGGTACGGCAGGTGGCGGAGCACCCACCCCCAGCCGCGGAGCTTCTCCCGCGCCCAGCCCTGGCGCCAGGCGACGAGCAGAAGGGCCAGGTCGAACGCGAGCAGCGGGAGCGCGAGCAGCGCGAGCGTGGACGCCTCGTACGTGGTGAGCACGAACACGAGACGGTTCCGCTCCATGAGGTACATCTTGCGAGCGTTGCGGGAGAACTCGTAGTGGTGGCGGACCCCCGCTGCGTGGACCAGACGCAGTGTGAGCCCCCGTTGACGGGCGCGCCAGCAGAGGTCGACGTCCTCGTGGTAGGCGAAGAACTCCGGGTCGAAGCCCCCTAGGTCGTCCCACGTCGTACGGCGCATGGCGAGGCAGGCACCGGACAGCGTCGTGGGCTCCTCCTCCGGGTCGAGGGAGGCGCGTGGCTCGTCGAGGTGCCCGGCCCAGACCAGGCCGAGCACGTGGACAGGGTTGCCGGCGGAGTTCACGACCTCGGGCGAGTCAGCGAGCAGGATCACGGCTCCGGCGAGGTCGGCGCCGTGGTCGAGGGCGTCGACCAGGGCGTCCAGCGCACCAGGTTCGAGCTCCGCGTCCGAGTTGAGCATGCAGACGACGTCGCCGGTGGTGCTGGCCACGCCAAGGTCCACACCGCCGGCGAAGCCCAGGTTCGTGGGCGGCGTGACGACGAACAGGCGCCCGCCCGTGGGGAGGCGTCGGACAGCGTCGCTGGTACACCCGTTGTCGACGACGACCACCTCGGCGCCGTCCGTGGCGAGGGCGCTGGACACCGCAGCACCCAGCCACTCCTCGGCTCCGTAGGCCAGGATCACCACGCTCACGGATGTCATTCGCGTCCCCCCGACCAGGCCCGTACGGTCATGGTGAGGACGACTCCGTGGACGGCCGCGGACACGGCCGCACCGAGGCACAGTGCCACCCCGACCCGGGTCGTGAGCGGCAGGGGGAGCCACAGCGCGGCGACGGTCGCCACCAGCCCGGAGATCCAGCCGATCAGGCCCAGCCTGTCCCGGCGGTGCGACAGCACGGCCTGTGCGCTGGCCTGCGCGACCATGTAGATCGCTCCCGACACCGCGATCAGGACGAGGTCCACGTACGAGACGGTGAACGCGCGTCCGTAGATGAGGTGCAGGAACCACTCGCCGATGAGGGCGACGCCTCCGACCCCTGCCAGACCCACGCCCGCCGTCACCCACAGCGCGACACGGAGCGTGTGGCGGAACTCGGAGAAGGCCTTCCGCGCGACCAGACCGGACAGGGTCGGCAGGAACGCCGCCTGGACGGCCGCGAAGAGGAACAACGGGATCCGGCCGACGGTGATGGCGCTGACGAACGACCCGGCACCGGTGCGTTCCGCCGGACCGGCCAGCACCGCGATCGCCAGGGGGCCGGCGTTGGCCACGAGCTGTGAGGCCACGGTCGTCGCGACGAGGGCCGCCATCGGCGTTCGCCCGACGGATGTGGGGGACTGCCGCAACCAGCGCACCGCACTGGAGGACACGGTGAGCACGGCCGCGAGCAGGGGTGCGACGACCAGCACGAGTGCGTACGTGAGGATCGATCCCCAGCCCAGGGCCATCACCAGGAGGGCCAGTCCGGCGCGCGCGCCGCCGTCGATGGCCAGCTGAGCGCCGTAGCGGAGGTAGCGGCCCGATCCCGACAGGGAACCGCGCACGAGGTACTCGACGCCGAGCGAGGCCAGGGCGGCTGCGGTGACAGGGACCAGGGACGGTTCCCCGGCGAGGAACGTCCTGGCGATCGGCCCCGGGGCCAGGAGCGCGGCCAGGGCGATGAGCAGCCAGGTGATGCCCAGGTAGCGGAGGACGTGCCGCAGGGACGGCGCCGTGGACCCATGGGCTCGGCGGAACGCCATGAGACGCGAGGTCTCCTGCTCGACGGGGAAGAAGAGGCCGAGGCCGAGCGCGTTGACGAGCGTGAACGCCAACGAGACCGGTGCGTAGTCGCCCGGGCCGAGGTCCCGCCCGACGACGCCGAGGTAGACGAACGTGGCGACCCCGAACACGCCGAGCCCGGCGGCGACGGACGCCGAGCCGGTGGAGAGCTGGCGCGCCGCTCCCGTACGCGGGGTGTCCTCGGTCACGCCGACAGTCTGGCCTATCAGGTGACGCCGTGCTGTGGCGGCGGCGCCTGGCACCGCAGAAGGCGAGCCCATCGGGATAGGCTGATCGGGCCCCCCGGCCGGAAGAAGGACGACCAACGTGCAGCTGCTCGGCGACACGCCCGCCCATCGTCGTCTGGTCGTGCTGCCGGCGTGGAACGAGGAGGCGGCCATCGGTGGTTGTCTCGACGAGATCCTCGCCGTTCTGCCGGACTGGGACGTCGTGGTCGTGTCGGACGGCTCGACGGACCGGACCTCGACCGTGGCCAAGGCGAAGGGTGTGGCCGTCATAGACCTGCCGTTCAACCTCGGGGTCGGTGGCGCGAGGCGGGCAGGCTTCTCGTACGCGGTCCGTGAGGGCTACTCGCAGGTGCTGCAGATCGACGCGGACGGCCAGCACGACCCGGCTGAGGTCCACCACCTCGTCGAGGTCATGGAGGAGACCGGGGCCGATGTCGTGGTGGGTGCCAGGTTCGCCGGCCGCGGCGACTACGCGGTGACCGGTCCTCGGAGGGTCGCCATGAACCTGCTGTCGTGGGCGCTGTCGCGGGTCTGCCGGACGAGGCTCACCGACACGACGTCCGGGCTCAAGCTGTGCGGTCCGCGTGCCACCGCGCTGTACGCGGTCGACTATCCCGCCGAGTACCTCGGCGACACCGTCGAGGCTCTTGTCATCGCGGCCCGCAACGGGCTGGTCGTGCGTCAGGCCGCGGTGAGCATGAGGGAGCGGGCCGCCGGCGTACCCAGCCACCCCCCGGTCAAGGCGGCCGCGTTCCTCATCAGGGCCATGATGGCTCTGGCCATCGCCCTGACCCGCCCGGCGAAGGTGCTCGAGCAGGAGTCGTCATGAGCTACGTGCTTCCCTTCATCTTCGTGCT
>DAIEHO010000217.1 GCA_027353565.1 Propionibacteriaceae bacterium | reverse complement strand
AACCTAGCTGATCGGGGAGAGAACGTAGCGGGTCGCCTGCGGGCCATCTTCTCTCCCGGACCGGCTACCTTCTCTCCCGGAGCGTCAGGACGTGAGGAAGTCGGCGACCAGCTCGTGGGTAGCTCTCGTGATGCCGTGAGGGCCCGGGACGAAGACGCCCTCGTACGACCCCGGCGACCCCTCGTACAGCTCCTTCAGCCTCGCGTCCGCAGCCCTCATGCCGGCAGCCGGGAACAGCTCGTCCTGCTCGCAGTAGACGACATGGAGCCGGTGCTGCCGGCGGCTCGCGGCCAGGTCTGGCAGGTCGAGCGTACGGTGGCGCCAGGGTGTGTTGAGGAGCCACGAGTGGCAGTCGAGGTGGTCGGGTACGAGCGAGTCGTTCGTCGCCATCATCGCCACGATCGACACCTTGTCGACGCCGGGCGAGAGCGCTGCCAGCACCGGTGCGCGGCCACCGCCTCCGGAGAACCCGGTGAGGCCGATCCGGCCGCTCGTCAGCGACCGCAGCACAGCGAGGCTGGTGAGGTCGTCATGGGCGACCATGCCCGCGTACGACGTACCGATCGCTCCCGCACGTTTCGCGACCAGGTGCTCGTGGAGCTTCGCCATCCCGTCGTACAGGTCGTCGCCTCTCAGCCCGATGCCCTCGAGGAGGGCTCGCAGCTCGCCCAGCTGACCCGTCGCGCTGCTGAGGTCGAACCGGCGCGATCCCCACGAGAACGTGTCGGGGGCCAGGACGGCCACCCCACGGGCAGCGAGGAGCGCGGCGAACGCGACCCCGTCCTCGTACATGACCTGGTACGCCCGCCCGGCAGGTCCGGGTAGCAGCCGCTCGGCGCCTATCGACTTGATCCCCGCATGGCAGTGCAGGTCGAGCACGCCGGGCAAGGTGGACGGCTCTGCGTCGCTCGGATGCAGGAACCACGCATGCAGCTCGGGTCCGAAGCCCACCTCCCACGCGAGCTCGGTGGTGGTTACCCCGTCCGCCGACGACACGCCCACGACCCGGGGTGCCGGCGTGACCGCGGGCTCGGGCACGCCGAGGGCTGCTCCGACGCGGGTCGTCCAGTCGTCGCCCGTCACGTACGGACGGGAGCGGACGTACTCGTACCAGTCGTCGTAGCCGTCGTTCAGCACGAGGAGGTCTGGCTCAGCGATCGAGCGGGAGGGCCAGCTCCGCCGGGGTCACCGCACGGCCTTCCGCCATCGAGATGTTGGCGCAGATGCCGACCGCGATGGCGCGCATGCCGTCGACCCAGTCCGACGGACGGCCCAGCGGGTCGTCGCTCGGACCGACGAAGACGTCGCTGAGCAGCAGCTCGTCGCCGCCACCGTGGCCGCCTTCGCCCTCGGGGATCGGGACCTCACGAGCCACCTCCCAGTGCTTCTGGACGATGAGCCGGTCGCTCCGCACACGCTCGCCGCCCTCGCTGTGGTCCGCGACGAATGACGGGTCGACGATCGGCGTGCCGTTGTCCACGAGCACGGCGACACGCTCGACCACCTCGAGCTCCGCCCGTCCGAGTGTGCCGTTCACCGCGACGCGGTAGCCCTCCCAGGGGGAGTGCGCGTTGAGGGCGTACGACAACGTGGCGCCGCCCCGGTAGTCGGCGATCACGGCCAGGTTGTCCTCGGCGGTGATGCCGGTGTCGAAGACGTCCTTGTCGCGCAGGTAGCCGTCGTAGTGCTCCTGGTCGAGGTACAGCTCCTTGAGACGCGGATCCGTCCGGAGGTCGAGCTCGAACGGCGAGTGATCCCCGTCGTGGGTGCCGCGCTTCGGGCGCGGCGGGAGGCCACGTTTGTCGGCGTTCTCGGCGCCGTAGAACCGGGTGCCGCCGGAGGCGAAGACCCGGGCCGGGGCGTCGGCCAGCCACCAGTTGACGAGGTCGAAGTGATGGCTGGACTTGTGGATCAGCAGGCCGCCGGACTTGTCCTTCTCCCGGTGCCAGCGTCGGAAGTAGTCAGCGCCGTGGGCCGTGTCGAGGACCCACTCGAACGTCACCGAGAGCACATCGCCGATCTCGCCGGACGAGATGACCCGCTTGAGCTCGGAGTTGCGCGGCGAGTAGCGGTAGTTGAACGTCACGACGACGCTGCGGCCGGTCCTGGCCACCGCAGCCTCGATCTCGTGCGCCATGTCGGCGTTGATCGTCAGCGGCTTCTCGCAGACGACGTCGACGCCGGCATCCAGGCAGCGCACGATCATCTCGGCGTGCGTGTAGTCGGGCGTGGTGATGATGGCCCGCTCGGCGCCGGAGCGCTTGAGGATGTCCTCGAGCTCGTCCGGGCCGCCCGTCACGATCGTGCTCGTGTCGTAGCCGTACTCCGATGCCATGCGCGCGGCGTGGACCTTGATCCGACCGGGGTTGACGTCCACCATCGCCACGAGAGTGGCGACGTCGGCGTGGTCACCTCCGATCGCGTCGAAGTACATCTGGCACCGGTGGCCAGTTCCGATGACGGCATAGCGGGTTGTCACAACGTTCCTTCCGGATGGATGGATGGTTCGAGCGGGTCGGACGACCCGCAGGGGGTCACTTGATGCCGGTCGTGGCGATGCCCCGGATGAGGAACCGCTGACCGAACAGGAATGCGAGGAACACGGGGATCAGGGAGACGATGCTCATGGCGAACATGGCGCCCCAGTTGGACGAGCCGGTCGAGTCGAGGAACGCGCGCAGGGCCAGCGGCACCGTGTACGTCTTCGGGTCCGTCAGGTAGATCAGGGACGACAAGAAGTCGTTCCACATCCAGATGAACGTGAAGATCGTCGTCGTCGCCACCGCCGGGACCATGAGCGGCAGGATGATCCGCAGGAACGTGTTGAAGTGTCCGCACCCGTCGATGCGGGCTGCCTCGTCGAGCTCCTTGGGCAGCCCACGGATGAACTGGACCATGAGGAACACGAAGAACGAGTCGGTGGCCAGCACCTTGGGCACGATCAGCGGTAGGAACGTGTTCACCCAGCCGAACTGCTGGAACAGGATGTACTGGGGGACGAGAACCACGTGGTACGGGATCATGATCGTCAACAGCATGATCGCGAACATGATCGTGCGCCCTCTGAACTTCAGCCGTGCGAACGCGTACGCCGCCAGCGAGCACGACACCACGTTTCCGAGGATGCAGCCCAGGACCACGATGCCCGAGTTGAGCAGGTAGGCGCTGAAGGGCTGGTCGAGCGCTGACCACCCGTACGTGTAGTTCTCGAACGTGATGTTCGTCGGGATCAGGCTCGTGTTGCGGAAGATCTCGTCGGTGGGCCGGAACGAGCTGACGAGCATCCACAGAAGTGGGTAGATCATCAGCAGCGATGCCGCGATCAGCAGGACGTGCTTGATGGTCGACACCACAGGGTTGTACGTCCTGGCGCTGCGGCTGCTTCGTGCGGAAGGGGTGACCGCCGCCTGGACGAGGTTGGCCACCTGCGGCTCTGCGGGCTCGTTTGCGATCTCAGTCATCGTAGAACACCCAGTACTTGGAGAGGAAGAAGTTGAGGAAGGTGAAGGCGCCCACGATGAGCACGAGCAACCATGCCATCGACGCGGCATAACCCATGTTGAGCTGGGCGAAGCCCTGCTCGTACAGGTAGAGCGTGTAGAACATCGTCGAGTCCGAAGGGCCTCCGTTGCCTCCCGAGACGATGAACGCCTGGGTGAACGACTGGAACGCCCCGATGATCTGAAGCACGAGGTTGAAGAAGATGATCGGGCTCAGCAGGGGCATCGTGATGTGCCAGAACTGCGTCCACCTGCTCGCGCCGTCGACCGACGCGGCCTCGTAGTACATGTCGGGGATCTGTCGTAGACCGGCGAGGAAGATGATCATGGGGGAGCCGAACGTCCACACGTGGAGCAGGATGATCGTGTAGAGCGCGGTGCTCGGGTCGGCGATCCAGCCCGGAGGGTTCGCCCAGCCGAGGGCGTGGAGGATCTGGTTGACGAGGCCGTCGGTGCCGAAGATCTGGCGCCACAGCAGCGCGATGGCCACGGACGAGCCCATGAGGCTGGGCAAGTAGAAGACCGACCGGTAGAAGGGGAGCCCGCGCATCCCCCGGTTGAGGAGGACGGCGATCAGCAGCGCGAGGCCCAGCTGGAGCGGGGTGGAGAGAAGAACGTAGGTCAGCGTGACCCGGATCGAGTTGAGGAGCCGAGGGTCGCTGGCCATGCGCTGGTAGTTCTTGATACCGATCCAGTTGGGAGGCGCCAGGAGGCTGTAGTCGGTGAACGACAGGTACAGCGATGCGATCATCGGGCCGATGGTGATCACGACGAGCCCGATGAGCCAGGGAAGGAGGAACAGGTAGGCCGCCTTGTCGTTGCCTTCCTGCTTCGCCCCTTTCAGCTGTCTCAGCTCATTGAGTGCACTCACGTAAGGATTCCGCTCTCTCGGGGGACCTTGCATCACCTCTACCCCTGCGGTGCGCCCGAACGCTGACGAGTGCGGCGGGCCGGGGCCTGGACCGTACTTCGATGTACAGCGGAACTGACGTGCCCGTTCGGGGCTTCGAACCAACCTAGACCCTCGCTGTGCCATCGCGTGAGCCCAGTTTCGTGCAGCTGACCAGCTCGTACGAGTGGGTGGTGCCCCCGGGTACGGTCTGGCTCTGTGCCCGTGACGCTACGGCGCGTACCAGGCACGGTCAACCGGATGCAAAGGATTGCAGCCCGTTCCATCCAGTTGACGGGAAAACGCTTCCCGGAGCGAAGTCTGCCATGGCGCCGGTCACATCGCAAGGCGTACGACCGGGCGTATGAACCGTTTCAAAGGCCTACCATCGTCGGCCCCGGCCGCCCTGGGGTCAGCCTGGGACGGCTCCGCCGAAGCGGCGGTCGCGGCGGGCGTAGACCTCGACCGCACGCCAGAGGTCCCTCCGGTCGACGTCGGGGATCTCGGGCTCGTCGAGGAAGTGGCGGAACCGCTCCTCCGTGATCCGCGACGGGTCCAGCTTGCCTTCCTTCGCGAGTTCGGCCA
>DAIEHO010000194.1 GCA_027353565.1 Propionibacteriaceae bacterium | reverse complement strand
GGGACCGGGCATCGAGGTCGACTCGCCCAACGGGCACTCCGTCGCGGTGGTGGGCTCCGGACCGGCAGGCCTGACGGCCGCCTGGCAGCTGGCCCGCAAGGGCTACACGGTGAAGATCTTCGAGAAGCGCTCGAAGCCGGGTGGCTTCCTGCGTCACGCGATCCCCACGTACCGGCTGCCGCACGAGGTCGTCGACGCCGACATCGCCAACCTCACCGCCCTGGGCGTCGAGATCGAGTGCGACAGCAAGGTCAACGACCTCGCCGCGCTCAAGGCGCAGGGGTACGAGGCCGTCGTGATCGCGACCGGCACCCAGCTGGCCACCTCGATGGAGGTGCCCGGCGAGGACGCCGAGGGCGTCGTCACCGGGCTCGACTTCCTCAATGACGTCAACAACGACCGTTCCCCCGATCTCACGGGCAAGCGCGTGGTCATCGTCGGCGGCGGCAACGTCGCGATGGATGCGGCACGGGTCTCTCGGCGCCTCGGCGCCAAGGAAGCCCGCGTCGTCTACCGCCGTGGCCGCGAGGAGATGCCGGCGCACCACGTCGAGGCGAAGGACGCTGAGGCCGAGGGTGCCGTCTTCGAGTTCCTCGTCAACCCGACGGCGGTCGTCTCGGAGAACGGCAAGGTCACCGGGATCACGTTGCAGCGGATGCGGCTCGGCGAGCCCGACGCCTCAGGGCGTCGTCGTCCTGAGCCCGTACCGAACAGCGACTACACGGTCGAGTGCGACATGGTCGTGACGACGATCGGCATGGGGCCCGACGCCGATCCGTACACCTCGCTCGTCGGTACCGCGGCCGGCAACCGGATCAAGGTGGACGCGAAGACACTGCAGACCGAGCAGGAGTGGCTCTTCGCCGCCGGCGACGTGTCGACCGGGGCATCGGACATCACCCGCGCGATCGGCGCCGGCCGCCGCGCGGCCCACATGGTCGACCGCTGGATCAACCACGAGCCGCTCGACGGTTTCGCTGCGCTCGACGACCGGCTCCCGGTCATCGACCACGAGGCGGTCCTCGCTCGTCAGGCCGCCTACGGCCACCGCGACCCGGTGTCCGGCGAGGTCGTCCTCCTGCCGAAGCCGACCGACTTCAGCGAGATCGAGGTCCCGCTGACCGAACAGCAGGCCCGCGCCGGCGCAGGCTCCTGCATGGACTGTGGAGTCTGCTCCGAATGTCAGGAGTGCGTCTCGGCCTGTCCCGCCTTCGCGATCCGGATGGACCAGCGGGACAAGATCACCGACTTCGAGGTCGGAGCCGTGGTCGTCTCGACCGGGCACAAGCTGTTCGCCGCCGACCTCAAGCCTGAGTACGGGTTCGGGCAGTTCCCCAACGTCATCACAGGCATGCAGATGGACCGTCTGCTCGCACCGACCCGCCCGTTCAACACCGTGCTCCGGCCCGGCGACGGGAAGGTGCCGGAGAGGATCGGGTACATCTCGTGCACGGGCTCCCGCGACAAGCAGGTCGGCAACCCGCTGTGCTCGAAGTTCTGCTGCATGTACTCCATCAAGCAGAACCAGCTGATCATGGGCGCGCTGCCGCTGGCCGATGTGAGCATGCACTACATCGACATGCGGGCCGCCGGGAAGCGGTACGAGGAGTTCTACGTGCAAGCCCAGGACATGGGTGCCCAGTACATCAAGGGCCGCGTCTCCAAGATCACCGAGGAGCCGAACGGCGACCTGCTCGTCCGCTACGAGGACATCGAGAACGGCGGCAACATCGTCGAGGCGAGCTACGACCTTGTCGTCCTCGCCGTCGGCATCCAGCCCAACCGCGAGGTGGACAAGCTGTTCGCCGGGACTCCCCTCGGCCTCGACGAGTACTACTACGTCGCCGAGCCGAGCGCCGAGCTGAACCCCGGTGAGACGAACATCCCCGGCGTCTTCGTGGCCGGCACGGCTTCGGGCGCCAAGGACATCGTCGACACGATCCTGCACGCCGGTGCTGCGGTCGCTCAGGTCGCCGCCCACCTGGAGCACCACCACTTCACAGAGGAGGTCATGGTATGAGCCAGATTCCTGCTGAGACGGCTGGCGACAAGCCGACGAGCCGTCCTCAGCGTCGGATCGGGGTGTACATCTGCCACTGTGGCGGCAACATCTCCGACTACGTCGACGTCGACGCCGTACGCGAGGCGCTGAAGGACGAGCCCGACGTCGTGGTCTCCGAGTCGCCCGTCTTCGCCTGCTCCGACGGCACTCAGCACGACATGATCGACGCGATCAAGGACCAGAACCTCGACGGGCTCGTCGTGGCCTCCTGCTCGCCGAAGCTGCACCAGGTGACGTTCCGCAACGTCGCCAAGCGCGCCGACATGAACCAGTACGCGTACACGCAGGTGAACGTCCGGGAGCAGGACTCCTGGGCTCACCCGCACGACCACGAGGGGGCGACGCAGAAGGCCATCGGGCTCGTCCGGGCCGGGGTCGCGAAGACCCGGCTGTCGGACCCGCTGGAGGCGCTCGTCGTACAGACCGAGCCGAGGACGCTCGTCATCGGCGGCGGGATCGCGGGCCTGCGGGCAGCGATCGGTCTCGCCAACGTCGGGATCGAGGTCGTCCTCGTCGAACGCGAGGCTGAGCTGGGTGGGTGGGTCGGCACGTTCGGCCCGACCTTCCCCAACAACGTGTCCGGCGCCGAAGAGGTGGCGGGCCTGGTCGCCGAGATCAAGTCACGCCGCGACATCACCGTCTACACACGCGCCGAGCTGACCGGCAAGTCGGGAAGCTTCGGCAACTACGACGTGCAGGTCACGGCGCACCGCTCGGACTCCGACAAGGTCTTCGAGGTGCGCGTCGGCTCGATCATCGTGGCGACCGGCTTCGACTCGTACACACCCGACGAGGGTGAGTTCGGCTACGGCATCGACGGCGTCATCACGCTGCCCGACTTCAAGAAGCTCGTCGACAGCTCGACCGGCGCACTGTCGTACAACGGCCGCAAGGTCCGCTCGATCGCCTACATCTACTGCGTCGGCTCACGGCAGGGAGCGGGGGGCAACGAGTACTGCTCCAAGTTCTGCTGCACCGCCACCAGCCACGCGTCGCTGCAGGTGGACAAGCTCGACCCGTCCATCCGCCAGTTCCACCTGTACCGCGACATCCGCGCGTACGGCCGTAACGAGCTGCTGTACAACGAGTCCCGCGACGGCGGCTCGACCTACATGAAGTTCGCCGACGACGATGCGCCCTCGGTCGCGAAGCTGCCGTCGGGTGGTCTCGCCGTCTCGGTGACCGACCTGCTCACCGATCGCCGGCCGCTCACCCTCCCGGTCGACCTCGTCGTGCTCGTCACCGGCATGGTGCCGCGCGAGAGCAAGTCGCTCGTGGACATCCTGAAGCTGCCCGTCGGTTCGGACGGCTTCTTCAACGAGATCCACCCCAAGCTGCGTCCGGTGGAGACGGTGGTGGACGGGGTGATGATCGCCGGCTGCTGCCAGAGCCCACGCACGGTGGGGGAGAGCGTCGCCGCCGGCCTGGCCGCCGTCGCCCAGAGCGCCGCACTCCTGAAGAAGGGCTTCGCCGAGCTCGACCCGCTGGTGGCCCGGATCGACCCCGAGAAGTGCACGGGCAGCGGCGAGTGCCTCACAGCCTGCCCGTACGAGTGCATCACCAGCATCGAGTGGGACGGTCGCAAGGTCGCCATGGTCGATCCCGCCACCTGCAAGGGCTGCGGCGGGTGCGTACCCGTCTGTGGGCAGGACGCGATCGACCTGCTCGGCTACACCGACGCCCAGATGCGGTCGGCGATCGAGGAGCTCATCACCGATGCGGAGCCAGTCAAGGAGCCAGTGGCATGAGTGCGACACTGCGAGACCCGCGCGAGGTGATCCGCGAGGAACCCGTGATGCACAAGGCGATCATCGAGGCCCTCGCCGGCGGTCCGGCGACGATCCCGGAGATCGCCGAGCGGATCGGTCACCCGGCCCATGAGACGGTCTACTGGGTCATGGGGATGCGTCGGTACGGGCTGCTCGTCGAAGGCCTCGACGCGGACGACGACGGGTACTTCAGCTACAGCGTGGTCGGACAGGGCGATGCCGCTGCCGTCCTGGAGGAGTGTGAGTACGAATGACAACCCTGGTCAACCTCAACCTGATCACGGATCTGCAGAAGTTCGGTGCGGCCGAGATCAACGCGTGCATGAGCTGCGGCAACTGCACCGCCATCTGCCCACTGGCCGACAATGACGCCACCTTCCCGCGCCGGTTCATCCGGCTGGCCCAGGTGGGCCTGACCGACGACCTCGTGGGCAGCAAGGAGCTGTGGACCTGCTACCAGTGCGGTCTGTGCACGGATCGCTGCCCGCAGGAGGCCGACCCCGCCGAGTTCATGGCGACCGCCCGTCGGTACGCGATCGCGCACTACGACAAGTCGGGCATCGCCCGCATCATGTACACCAAGCCGGTCCTCGGCGGGGCGATCGCGCTCGTCGCCGGACTGTTCTTCGCCCTGTTCTTCGCCGCCGTCAGCGGCGAGCAGAGCAAGACGTCGCTCAAGCTGTTCGACTTCATCTCGTACCCGGTCATCCACACGGTCGGCATCGTCCTGATGGCCGTCGTCGCCCTGTTCAGCCTCATCGGCGTGGTCCTGCTCGCCCGCGACATCGCACGGCACGACGGCGTCACCTGGAAGTCCCTGTTCGGCTCCGGCGCCGCCTGGAAGCGGACCGGCAAGGCCCTCTGGTACGCGCTCGGGATCGAGTCGCTCGGCCAGAAGCGCTACCGCCAGGACTGCGCCGACGACGAGCCGGTCGTCCCGCTGTACAGGCGGCGCTGGCTCATCCACGCGCTGACGATCTGGGGCTTCCTCGGGCTGCTCCTCGCCACGGCGATCGACTACGGCATGGACATGTTCGGTCTCAAGCCGACTGGCACCTGGGTGCCGCTGTGGTACCCCGTACGCCTGCTCGGCACGATCGCGGGACTGTCCCTGATGTACGGGGTGACGTGGTTCCTCATCACCCGGTGGCAGAAGCGGGCGGACAGCGAGCAGCACAGCCTCCCGACCGACTGGCTGTTCCTCGGGATGCTCTGGGTGACGGGCCTGACCGGCTTCCTCATCGAGGTCGCCCTGTACGTGGGCCCGGCACCGATGTGGGGCTACTGGGTGTTCCTCATCCACGTCGCGGTGGCGATGGAGCTCGTCCTGTTCCTGCCGTTCAGCAAGTTCGCCCACGCCATGTACCGGCCTGTGTCGCTGTTCTTCTACGGGCTCGCCCGCGACAAGGCGCTTCAGTCGGTCTGACGCCGCGGTCGCCTCACAAGCCGCGATCTCCCCGGACGCCCCCCGCGTCCGGGGAGATCGCGCCGTCCAGGACGACTGTCGCGAGGCGGCCGCCGAGGTAGCCGTTCTGGAAGGTCGCCGTACCGGCCAGGCTGAGCCGCCCGCCGGCGGTGGCCCGCGATGCAGGGGACTGGGTGGTCAGCTCGAGCATGATCTCCGAGTCCTGTGCGCCCCTCAGGGCGCCGATGCCGACATGCAGCCCGATGGTCAGGTGGAGCGCGCCGGAGTCGTACGTGCCGATGCCGGTCTTCGGCAGCTGACTGATCGTGCACGTCACGGAACCGACCTTGACGGGCCCCAGGTCGACCGACGCCACAGTCACCCTGCCGCGCTCGTCGATCAGGAGGTCGGCGCTCAGCGGCCTCGTGAACGGTCCCCTGAAGTCCGGACGGCTCGTCGTGAGGGTGGCGACGCCGACGAAGCGTGCGTGGTGCGCCGGGAGCGGTTCGGGGCGCCCGACGAGTCGGGCGAGGCCGTGGGTGGCTACGGTCATGAGGTTGCTCATTCCAGGCTCCTGCGGTGTGCGGTGGTGAGGGCCGGCGCCTTCGTCTCGTGGAGAGGCGGCTGTGGCTCTCGTGATACATGGACCCTCACAGCAGCATCG
>DAIEHO010000167.1 GCA_027353565.1 Propionibacteriaceae bacterium | reverse complement strand
CGCAGCCACTCCATGACGAGCCCCGGTGAAGTGCCGTCGACGATGCAGAACGACGTCGCCGGTCGTCGTACGCGGTCGCCGAGCGACCCTAGCCCGGACCGCGTGCGTGACGACATGCTCCGGACCGTACCGGTCGCCACGGACATGCCGTCGGACCACGGTCCGGGCCGGGCGAACGCCTCGTACGACCGCGGTCTCGGAGCCCCCGGCGGGGGTCGCATGCCTGATGAGAGAGCTTTCGCCTGGCCGAACGTGGAGTGGACCACAGGGTCACAGTCAGTGACGTGAAGTGGTTCAACCTCGGGGTGTCGTCCGCGATCCTCGCTGCAGCGATCTGGGCAGCGACCCTCGTCCGAGACGGGTCGCGCATGGCGTCCGCCCTCGTACAGGCCACGCAGCCCATCCACACGCAAGCGCTGGGCCAGGGCATGATGGGCCTCGGCTACCTCATCTTCGTCGTGGTCACGGCCTGCGGCTTCGCCCTGCTCCGCCCGTGGTGGCTGGCGCTGGGGAACGCTCTCCCTGCCGCTGTGGCCATCGTCGCCTCGGCGTTCGTCGCGCCCGCCGTCGCCGGTGCGATCACCCTCCTGGCCGTTCCCCTGGCGCTGCTGGCTTCTGCAGCCGGAGTGATCGTGTACATGACGAGAGCCTCGATCCTGGACGACGTCCCCGAGCCGGTGCAGGTTCAGGAGCCCACGCTCCACGTCAGCGCTCGGTAGCCCTCATCCACTCTGCGACCGCCCGCCGCAGGTTCGAGGGGCCACTGTGCAGAGCTTCGTCGAGCTGCTGACCCTCCGGTTGATCGTGACGAGGTCGACATCGGCGGCGAGCGCCGCGGCATCGGCCAGGACGCGACCGCCGAGGACGACGACCCTCACCCCGTGGCGCCGCGAGACGGCCGCCACGCCGGCCGGCGTCTTGCCGCTCAGCGTCTGAGCGTCGACGCTGCCTTCGCCCGTCAGCACCAGGTCGGCGACCGCCACCGCAGCCTCCAGCCCGATCGTCTCCGCGACGAGCTCGACGCCGGGCCGCATCCGGGCGCCGAGGAAACCGAGCAGCGCCCAGCCGAGACCACCCGCGGCGCCGGCCCCGGGAAGCACGGCGGCCAGCCTCGCCGTGGGTGGCGCCATCGCGGCGAGGCGGGAGAGGACGCCGTCGAGGTACGCGACGTCCTCGGGCATCGCGCCCTTCTGCGGCCCGTACACAGCGCTCGCCCCGGTCGGTCCGAGCAGCGGGTTGCTGACGTCGCAGGCGGCCTCGACCACGCAGCTCTTAAGCCGAGGATCCAGACGGCTGATGTCGATCGCGCAGCAGCGGTCCAGCTCAGCCGGTACGGGCGTCAGCGCTTCCCCGTCCTGGTCTCGGAACACGGCGCCGAGCTCCGACAGCAGGCCCGCACCGGCGTCGTTGGTCGCCGATCCACCCAGGCCGATGACGAGGTGGCGGGCACCTGCGTCGAGAGCTGCGTGGACCAGCCGGCCCACGCCAACGGTCGACGATCGTCGAACATCACGGTGACCAGGTGCGATGGCCTCGAGGCCGGCAGCCGACGCCATCTCGATCACAGCCCGGTGGGCGGCCTGCGACCATGCGTACCCGGCCTTGATCGGACGACCGAGCGCATCGGGCACCTCGACAGCCACCCACGCATCGCCGGTCGCCGCGGCGATCGAGGCCACGAACCCCTCGCCGCCGTCCGACATCGGCAGCTGGATGACGACCGCATCCGGCACGACATCGCGCACCCCGTCAGCCATCGCCTGCGCGGCCTCGGGCGCGGTCATGGACTCCTTGTACGAGTCCGGCGCGCACACCACGATCATCCGGCACCTCCCGGCGCAGACACTACGGGCTCGGCGGTCCGCTGAGTGGCGCGCCCGGGGGCGCGATGGCAGACCCGTGTCCAGGGGCCACGTGTACGCGCGCGCGACGTTGTCGGGGTTGTGACGCCTCCTGGACTCTGTCTCGAGCGAGGACGCGACGTTGTTCGGCTTCTGAGACCCTCCACGGCCCTGATAACCCGAGCAGGTTCGCAACCGGGCTGACGGCCCGCCGCGCCGCCGTCCACAACCCGGACAATCTCGCTCGCTGGTCGGAGAACCCGAGCCCTCAGTGGCACCCGAGCCCTCAGTGAGCCGCCTCGTCGGCGAGGCCGAGGGCCTCGAGGGCTGTGGCCCACAGCAGTGCGGTGGGCAGGGGCTCGGGCGACATCAGACGATTGGACAGGAGTGTGACCGCCACGCCCGTACCGGGAACCAGGCCCACGCCGCAGCCCGTGAACCCCGGGTGCCAGACCATGGTGCGACGCTGCCCGTCGAGCTGGACGGGCATGGTCCGCCAGCCGAGCGCCTGGCCCGCGTCGGGTCCCTCGGCGAAGATGCGGCTGGTGACATCGGGGCGCCAGAGGTCCTCGTGGTCGTCCGCCGCCGCGAGGGACCGGGCGAGGCGCAAGAGGTCGCCGGCCGTCGCGAAGACCCCGGCGTGCCCGCTGACCCCGGCGAAGGCGCGGTGGCAGTTGCCGTCGTTCACCTCGCCGACGAGCTCGTACGGCCGCCAGGCCACGTCGCCGGCGGGGTATAGCACCGGGTACGGGACTCCCGTCCGGATCATCTCCTGCTCGATGCCATCCCCGACTGCGCTCGCGGCCACGTCGCCGGTCACGGGCCCGTAGCCAGTGGCGTCGAGCCCGAGCGGTACGGTCACCAGCTGCGCCACGGCGCGGTCCAGCGGCAGGCCCGTGATCTTCTCGACCATCCGGCCGAGCAGGATGAAGCCGAGGTCCGAGTACGCCCGATGGTCGTCGGGCGGGTAGCGCAGGGGCAGCGCCGCGAGTGCGTCGTACGGGTCGGCTCGGTCGCCGTCGGGCGTCCGTGCCAGGTAGAGCGGCTGCCACTCCCACAGCCCCGCGCGATGACGCATCAGCGTGGAGATCGCTGTGCCGGGCGCGCAGCGGGTGCCCGGTACGAACCGGTCGATGGGCTCGTCGAGCCGCAGGAGCCCGAGCGACGCCAGTCGGTGGATCGAGGTCGTGGTGGCCACGACCTTGGACACCGATGCCACGTCGAAGCGCGTGCCGGGCAGCACCGGACGGCCTGCGGCATCGGCCGCCCCCACCGCCTCGACCCGTGTCCCGGCATCCGTGGAGACACCCAGGACGACACCGAGCGGTCCCGACGTCAGTGCGTGGACGGCGCGTGCTGCGGCTCCGACGGCGTCAAGCATGGGGTCCGTACCTCTCCCAGAAGTCGTCCGCGTCCGCATCCCGGCCCGCCTCGAGCAGAGCGCGCGCGCCGATGCCGGCCATGTCCGCGAGCGTCGTGCCGGGGTCGTCCCACGTGCGCACGACGCCGATGATGTGCTCGACCTGAGCGATGCCCTCGTCCACGCGGTGCGCCGAGAACATCAGCCGCGCGCGCAGCAGGCGCGAGTTGAGGCCCTGTGTGTGGGCGCCGTGGGAGTACATGCGCTCAGGGATGTCCCCGAGGACGGCCAGCGCGTCGTCGTACCGCTCGGCCGTCCCGTACATGCGGGCGCGCGTGTCCCGCAGGTCCATCCGCTCGAACTCGAAGTCCCAGTCGCCCATCGTCTCGCGGAGCTCGGTGTCGACGAGGAAGCGTGCCTCGGTGTCGTCGTTGAGGGCGACGGCCACGTCCAGCTCGTGCAGGCCCGCGTCGAGCCCGTCGGCGTCCTGGACCGCCATCGGCAGCTGCCGCCTCGCCACCATCAGTGCCCGCTGGTCTCCGTCAGCCTCCGCGAGTCCGATCGCGCGGCGGAACGCCCGTACCGCCGCGACACTGTCCGTGGGCTGTATGAGCCGTGCGTACGACCCCCACGCGTGGCCCGCCGCGGCCGGCTCCCCGCACGTCTCGTAGAGCTCGGCAGCCCGCTGGTGGAGGCTGATCGCACGGGTCGTCTCCTCGAGGTCGGCGGACACCTCCGCCGACAGGGCGGTGAGGCGTGCCTGCTTGAGGTCCATCGCGGGTTCCAGGTACACGTCGCTGGCCCGCGCCAGCTCCACGGTGGCGAGTCCCGCCTCCGCGGCTTCGGCCGCCTCCAGCAGCCGGCCCTGATGGCGGTACGCCTCCGCGAGGATGCCCTTCGCGTCGCAGAGCGTGTCGATCGCGTGGGTCCTGTCGGCCAGCTCGGCTGCCTCCGTCAGGAGCGGCTCGGCCGTCACCGTGTCCTCGTCGCCGAGCGCCATCCGCGCCTGCGCGAGGAGGACGGCCGCCGTCGTCACCTCCCCGCTGGCACGGGCGACGCGGAGCGCCTCGACCAGCTCGGAGGCCGCCTCGTCGGGGCGCTCCAGCAGCTTGCACGCGAACGCCCGCTGTACGTGGAGCCCGGCAGCGGAGTCGGCGTACTCGCCGGGCAGCAGCATCGCGAGCCCGATCCCTGTCCACGCGTACAGCTCCTCGGGCGACTCCGTACCGGCGCTGTGCGCTGTCGCCCAGATCCGGCGGAGCTGATGGTCGGAGTCGACGGCGCACGGGAACGCACGCACCTCGGCGAGCAGCTCGAAGCGTCGCTCCTCGGGAACACCGTGGAGGATCCGTACGCGGGCCCGGCCGCGTTGCCCGAGCGTGCCGATGGCATCGATCGCCCCCACCACCGCCTCGGCCGCGTCCCACTGCTCGGCACGAGCCAGGAGCCACTGCTCGACGATGAGGGCCTCGGCCTCGTCGCCGGCCGCCCGGTACAGCTCGGCGGCCGAGGCGATGGTCCCGGTCGCACGGGCCGCCGTGATCTCCGCGTCGCTCCAGACCAGGAGGTACTCCAGCGAGGCCAGCGCCGCGAGCCGATCGGTGCCTGCGCGCTCGCGGAGCTGTGGCAGCCCGTCGCGGCGGCGCTGCCACTCCGCGGCAAGGACCCGCACGTCGTCCAGCGGCGAGTACCGCAGCGCCAGCTCGACGAGGTCCGCGAGCCGCTCGACCGACAGCGACGACAGGTCGCGCAGGTCCGGGGCGAGGGGGTGCTTCTCCTCCCGCGTCGGCTCCGGCAGGGGGGTCGGCGTGGGGAGTGGCAGCGGCGGCAGGGTGGGGGCGTTGAGATACCGCTCCCACACGAACCGTCCCACCTCGGGCGTGTTGTTGCGTGCGTCGAACTGCCGGCTGAGGTCGAGCGCGTCCGTGCGCAGCTGATCGCGCAGCTCGTCGAGCGACGTGTCCCGCTCGTGGTGTCGGAGGGTGCGCGAGCCCATCCCGTACAGCCCGGAGGCGGCGTCGAGCAGCCGGGTCGCGGCGGCAGCCAGGAGCATGTGCTGGTACGGGGTCACCGGCGCGTCGAGGAGGTCGATCCGGCGGCCGAGGAGCTCGAGGCCGCGGTCCATCGCCCCGGCACGCGCGAGCGTGAGGAGGTGCGTCGTGACCTGGTCCACCTGGGTGTCGTCGCCCATGGTCAGACGCCAGCCCCGGCGGTGCGCCACGAGGGCCTCGTCCGCGCGGCCGGTCATGAGCAGCGGCTCGACGACCGTCGCGTACAGGGTGCTCGGCTCGTCGCTGCACGTCCTGCCGCTCGCCAGCGCTGGAAGGGCGAAGTCCAGCGCCTCCTGCCACCGGCCCTGCTCGGCCCGGTACTGGGCGCGGGTCGACGGTTCGCACACGATGCAGTCGCTGAGGTGCGTCCGTTCCGAGGACAGCCAGTCCTCGAACTCGCGGGCCGCGCCGGCCACCCCTCGTACGTGCCGCGCGAGCAGGAACGCCGACCCGTGCACCGGCCCCAGCCCCTCGCCCGCCTCGGAGTAGATCCGGTACATCGTGGCGAGGTTCTCCTCGATGCGGGCGAGCGGAACGGCCGGGTAGGAGAAGAGGTTGCCCGTCATCCACTTGAGCTGCCACAGGAACTGGAACCGCAGGTCCTCGTCGAACCACGTCCTGCGCTGCTCGTACCGCTGGAGCAGCCAGGTGAACGGGGTGAAGATCCGGGGGCCCGAGTTCGACCGCTCGTACGCCCCGACGAGCCGCAGCCGTGACTGGCCGCCGAGGTCCTCGTACCCGAGGTCGTCCGCGAGCCGTACCGCCCGCTCGAGCAGAGGCACCCGTTGACCCGCCGGCAGGGACTCCGCCTCCTCGACCACCGCGAAGTACTCCTCGACGTCAGCCACGGCCGTCGCCCATCGCGCGGTCGAGCAGGCCGAGGAAGGACCGGTCGAGCGCGGCCAGGTCCGCCGCGCGGAGCTTGTGGTGGCCCATGAGCAGCGCTCGCGTGTAGAGGGATTCCACCCCCATCGCCGCCAACCCGGGGTCACGGACCTCGAGCAGCCTCCGTACGGTCTGGTTGTCGTCGTTGAGAAGCAGCCGTGCGCGGGAGCTGGCGCCGTCGTCGAAGGAGCCGAGGATCGCGGCCCAGGTGTCGTCGGCCGTCTCCTGGACGGCTCGCCGCTCACGCCGCTCCTGAGCCGTCTCGGAGTCGAGGTAGAGCGCCGGTACGGACGCCGGGGAGAAGCCGCGCAGCTCGAGGTCGACATCCAACCGATCGAGCGCCGCGCGCATCTGGCCCAGCGGCCACGCGACGTCGGACTCGCGGGAGATGTCGACCGTACGGATGTGGGCGTCGAGGTCGTCGGGCGACAGCGGCACGAGCTGGGCACCGGGCAGGACCGCGCTCGCCTTGAGCAGCAGGTCGTACTCGTAGACGTAGCCGCCGTTGACGATCTCCAGCCCCTGGCCGGCACCCACCTGGGCGACCTGTCGGAAGTCGTCGACCGTACGGGTGATGTAGATGACCGGGGTGCGCCGCATCAGCTCGGGGAGCGTGGTGTCGCCGGTGTTCGTCTCGAACGGCAGCAGCGGCAGCAGCACCGTGAGCATCTCCTCGTCGGCGAGCGCCATGCCCTTGGCGGCCACGTGGTGGATGCGCAGGAAGTCGCGCATCCGGTCCGGCTCCGTGGCGGCCAGGCGCGTCAGCCAGCGCCGGAGCTGGTCGCCGAGCGCAGTACGGGTGTCGGCGAGGAGGTCGTCGGAGTACAGGGCCTCGCGGCTCGCGGTCGGCTGCAGCGACGAGGTGTCGACGACGAGGCGGGCGAAGAACGCCCATTCGGGCAGCAGACCACCCATCTCGTCACCGAGGAGCATCCCCTTGAGGTAGACGCGGCTGCCCGGCCGGCGTCCCGCGTGCGTGGGGTTGCCGAGGATGAGCGCCACCCCGTTCAGCCCTGCCTCCGGCACGCTCACCGGGACTGTGGCGAACGGTGCGATGCCGAGCTCCGCGATGCCGAGGTCGTGCACGGCGCTGCGCCGCTGGGCCGGGTCACCGATCAGCCACGGTGGCGTGACCGGTGCGACGGTGACCGTGCGGCTCGGCGTCGTCGCCTCGACCCGGCACGGCAGGAAGCGCCCGTACTCGCGGGCGAGGGCGATGACGCGGTCGCCGACCAGCCACTCCTCGGCCCCGCGCCGCGGGGCGAGCGCGACGCACGTCCCGGGGCCGGCCGCGAGCCACGAGGCCCGCGGATCGGCCGGATCGGGCCCGGCCTGGTCGACGGTGTAGGAGCCGTCGCCACGTCCGCGCCACCGCACCACCGGGCCGTCTCCCTTGCGGGACAGGACCTCGATCTCGTCGGTCACGAGGAACGCCGAGAGCAGACCGATGCCGAACTGACCGAGCATGTCGGTGCGGGCGAGGCCGAGCTCGTCGCGCTTGGAGGACCGGCCGATGGTGGCGAGGAACGTACGGATGTCGGAGTCGTCGAGACCGACGCCGGAGTCGAAGCAGTGCATGCGGCCGTCGGACGCGTGGTCAGCGCCCGTGAGCCGGATCGCGGGCCGGTCGTCCGTCTCCCCCCGAGCGGTGACGGCGTCGACGCCGTTCTGGAGGAGCTCCCGCAGGAACACCTTGGGCGAGCTGTACAGGTGATGGCTGAGAAGGTCGACCAGTCCCCGCAGGTCGACCTGGAACGTGTCGTCCGTGTGCTCCGTCATCGCACGTCCCAGGGTAGGGGCCCCGACCGACGATGCGCACCGCCGTTCCCCTGGGTGACCGACGGCGTCAGCTGCGTGCGGGTGCGGGTCCCGTCGAGCCACGGAGCTTGAGGTAGACGGGAAGGTCGACGACGGTGTCGCGGTCGAGGTCGTGGCCGTCGAGCTGGGCCAGGAGCAGTGTGGTGAGTTCGCGGCCGACGCGTCGTGTGGGGCCGCTGATCGTTGTCAGTGGTGGTGAGCAGAAGTCGGAGCCGAAGATGTCGTCGCAGCCGACGATGCTGATCTGGTCGGGGACCTTGATGCCTCGTTCGATGAACCGCTGCAGCATTCCGATCGCGAGCATGTCGTTGAAGGCTATGCCGGCGGTCGCTGCGCTGTGCCACAGCACGTCCGCGGCGGCTGCGCCGGAGTCGGGTTTCGGGTTGAACGGTCCGATGCGGGTGACCTCGAGCTCGAGCCGTTCCGCGGCGTCCTGGCAGGCTTCCCAGCGGCGCCGGTTCGTGGCTGAGCGTTCCGACCCCGCGACGTAGCAGATCCGTGTATGGCCCAATGACGCGAGGTGTTCGACGGCCTGTCCGACGACGGAGGCGGTGTCCATGCTGATCGACGGGACGCTTGGGATGGTGCGGTTCATGGTGACCAGCGGGATCCGGGACGCGAACGCGTGGAGGTCTTCGTCGGGCAGCCGGCTGGCCACGACGATGGCACCGGTGCCTGCCTGGGCGAGCTGCTCGAGGGAGGTCCGTTCCGCCGTGCCCGACTCCTCGGTGTCGATGAGGACCTGGGTGTAGCCGGAGTTGCGCAACCGTTCCTGGGATCCGCGGATGATGTCGAAGTAGAACGGGTTCGTGATGTCAGGGACGAGCAGGGCGACGTAGCCACGGTTCGTACGCGGCGCGGGTTTCGGCGCCGGTGCCGCGTAGCCGAGCTCGCGAGCCGCCCTGAGGATCAGGTCCCGGGTCTCGGGGCTGATCCGCTCGGGTGAGGACAACGCCCTGGAAACCGTTGACACCGCAACGCCTGCGTGGTTCGCGACGTCCCGCATCGTCACTACGGCCCTGGCCATGGTGATCTCCTTCGATCTGTGGCGGTACTAGGGACAACACCCTGTCGTACCACCGCACCCGACCCCGCGGGCGCGTCTCCACCATTTCACACCACCGACCGGAAAACGGCAACGCAAGGCAAGAGTTTCCAATGAAGTGGCAACAAGGCTTACGTTCCTGGCAACGGCACCGATGCCGCACAGACTCGAAGGATCCCGAAATGTCCACGACCGTCGCAACCCATCCCAGCAGTGACCTGGGGTCGCTGGCGAAGCAGCCCGCCAAGGCAGTGCTCGGCTACGGCCTGGGCGACTTCGCGAACAACCTCGCGTTCTCCATGGGGACGTCGTTCCTCCTCTACTACCTCACCGACGTGGCCGGCGTCACCGCTGCGGCCGTCGGCACGATGTTCCTCGTCGTACGGCTCTGGGACGCGTTCACCGACCTGTTCGCGGGCCGCCTGGTCGACCGAACGATGACGCGGTTCGGCAAGTTCCGGCCCTTCATCCTGTGGTTCGCCGTGCCCGTCCTGTTCCTCAGCTTCCTCAACTTCAACGTGCCCACGCCCGGCGTGAAGTGGCTGGGCCTCTTCGACGTGAGCCTCTCGGCCCAGGGCCGCGTGCTGTACATGTACCTCGCCTACGCGGTGCTCGGCCTGACCTACTCGCTCATCAACATCCCGTACGGCTCCCTCGCCTCGGCGATGTCGCAGTCCGTCTCGGAGCGCGCCAAGCTGGTCGCCGGTCGCGCCTTCGGTGCAGCCATCGGCGGCGTCGGTCTCACCTACATCGTCGCCCCGAAGATCTCCGCGCTGCAGAAGTCCGCTCCGAAGCTCCCCCCGCACGCCGACGCCGCCGCCAAGGCCGCGTACGACGCAGCCGCCCTCGCGTACCGCCAGAACGTCCAGAGCGTCTTCACGACGACGACGCTGCTGTTCGTCCTCATCGGCTCCGTGGCCTTCTTCCTCACGTTCTGGCTCTGCCGCGAGACCGTGGTCCGCGCCACCCCGAAGGTCAGCATCCGCGAGACGATCGACACGCTCAAGCACAACAAGCCCCTCGCGTTCCTCTGCGGCGCCAGCTTCTTCTACCTCATCGGACTGTTCGCGGTCAGCGGGGCGACGGCCTACTACGCCAAGTACGTGATGGGCGACATCTCCCAGACCGCGACGATGACACTGATGAACTCCGGCATCGCGCTGCTCATCACCCCGTTCATCCCGGCGATCATCCGCCGGTTCGGCAAGAAGACCGTGTTCCAGTGGTGCGGCTTGTTCACGGTTGTCGGCGGGGTGTCGCTGTTCTTCACCCCGGTCGGCGGCCTGGTCCTCGCGCTGGTCTTCCTCGCGGTCAAGGGCGTCGGCGCCTCGCTGATCAACACCGTGATGTTCGGCCTCGAGGCCGACACCGTCGAGTACGGCGAGTGGAAGTCCGGCAAGCGGTCCGAGGGTGCGACGTACGCGATCTTCTCCTTCACCCGGAAGGTCACGCAGTCCATCGGCGGCGCTCTCGGCGCGTGGATGCTCGCCTTCGGCGGCTACCTGTCGGCGACCTCGACGAACCCCAACCCGGTCCAGCCGGACTCGGCGATCTGGGCCATCCGGTTCACGATCGGCCTGCTGCCCGCGATCTGCGCGATCATCGCCATGGTCATCTTCTGGAAGTACCCGCTGACCGACAAGATCTTCGCGGCCATCCGCAACGAGAACGAGTCCCGCAAGGGCGGTGTCGCCGTCGCCGACTGAGCCTGTACGAACGATGGCCGGGTGCCCCAGGGCGCCCGGCCATCAGCACGTCGAGGTTCACGCCCGCGCGGGCGTGCGTCGCGACGCCGGGCGACCGCTTGGGTTACGGTCGAGTGGAGCACGTCAGCGAGCCGTCGAGAGGAGCCGGCATGACCGAGCCGCACGGGCGGTCGACCCCCACCGACCCGGGTGACGAGCCGTTGGCCGCCTCGCTGCCGACGCCCACGGACGACCCGGCACCGTCCGCCGCGCCGTCGGCCACCCCCGGTGACCCGGTCGAGGAGTCCGCCACCGCCGGCGAGGTCGTGCCGCCCCAGCCCGACACGACCCCGTCGACCGGG
>DAIEHO010000162.1 GCA_027353565.1 Propionibacteriaceae bacterium | reverse complement strand
GACCTGCTCACCAGGTGGGTCGCGGCCCCGCTGCTGTTCCTGCTCACGGTCTTCGGCGTGCTCGTGGTGATCGGTCGCCCGCTCAACGACGTCGTCAGCACCGCGAAGGTCATCCTCGCGAAGCTCTTCCTCCACCCCGGGTCCCCCGAGGCGCTGGCCTTCGGTGTGGACGAGGCGTACGACACGCCGCTCGTGGCCGACGACGACCCGGACGAGGCGATGACGGCTGTCATCGCCCCCACGAAGCCGGTCAAGGCGGGACTGCCCCCGGTCCGTGAGCCGGAGCCCGAGCTGGCCCCTCCCGTACACAGCAGCCTTCCGCTGCGCAGCGAGCAGCAGATGCTGTCCGGCGACATCGCGTACCTGTTGCCCGACCCGGGGACCCTGCGCTCCGGGTCGGTCCCGAAGGCCCGAACGCAAGCGTCGGACGCCGTCGTGGGCAGCCTGACCGAGGTCCTGCGCCAGTTCGAGATCGACGCGACCGTCACCGGGTACACGCGCGGTCCGACGGTGACCAGGTACGAGGTCGAGCTCGGCCAAGCGGTCAAGGTCGAGAAGGTCACGGCGCTGAGCCGCAACATCGCGTACGCGGTCGCCTCTCCGGACGTACGGATCCTGTCGCCGATCCCCGGCAAGTCCGCGATCGGCATCGAGATCCCCAACAAGGACAAGGAAGTCGTCTCACTGGGCGACGTGCTGAGGTCGGCCAACGCCCGCAACGACCACCACCCCATGACCGTGGGTCTCGGCAAGGACGTCGAAGGTGGTTTCGTCGTCGCCAACATGGCGAAGATGCCCCACCTGCTCGTCGCGGGTGCCACGGGCTCCGGCAAGTCGAGCTTCATCAACTCGTTGATCACGTCGATCCTCATGCGGTCCACGCCGGACGAGGTGCGCCTCATGCTCGTCGATCCCAAGCGGGTCGAGCTCAACCACTACGAGGGCATCCCGCACCTTGTGACGCCGATCATCACGAGCCCCAAGAAGGCCGCCGATGCCCTGCAGTGGGTCGTACGGGAGATGGACCAGCGCTACGACGACCTCGCTGCGTTCGGCTTCCGCCACATCGACGACTTCAACAAGGCCGTGCGCGCCGGACAGGTCAAGCCCCTGCCGGGGTCGGAACGGGTCGTCGAGGCGTACCCGTACCTGCTGATCATCGTCGACGAGCTGGCCGACCTCATGATGGTGGCGCCTCGAGACGTCGAGGACTCGATCGTCCGTATCACCCAGCTCGCGCGGGCGGCCGGAATCCACCTCGTGCTCGCGACCCAGCGTCCGTCCACCGACGTCGTCACCGGCCTCATCAAGGCGAACGTGCCGTCACGGCTGGCGTTCTCGACAAGCTCGATGACCGACTCTCGGGTCATCCTCGACCAGCCGGGTGCCGAGAAGCTCGTCGGCCAGGGCGACGGCCTGTTCCTGCCCATGGGGTCGAGCAAGCCCGTCCGCGTCCAGGGCGCCTGGGTCACCGAGCAGGAGATCCGTACGGTCGTCGCCCACGTCTCGGGCCAGCTGGCGCCGCAGTACCGCGCCGACGTCACGACGGTGGCCGAGGGGGTCGCCAAGGTGGCCGAGGATATCGGTGACGACCTCGACCTCGTGCTGGAGGCCGCGCAGCTCGTGGTCAACCTGCAGCTCGGCTCGACCTCCATGCTGCAGCGCAAGCTTCGCGTGGGGTTCGCCAAAGCGGGACGGCTCATGGACATCCTCGAGACCCGCGGCGTGGTCGGCCCCTCCGAGGGCTCGAAACCGCGCGAGGTTCTCGTGAAGCCCGACGAGCTGGACGACGTGCTCGCGAACCTGTCGCACGGCTAGCCCTGGCGGCGCGTGAGGTAGGTTGACCCGGTGCCAGCCACCCGCGTCGCCGTCGTCACACTCGGTTGTGCCCGTAACGAGGTCGACTCCGAGGAGCTGGCAGGGCGACTTCTGGCCGGCGGCTTCGAGCTCGTCGACGAGCCCTCGGACGCCGACGCTGTCCTTGTGAACACGTGCGGGTTCATCGACGCCGCCAAGAAGGACTCCGTCGACACGCTGCTGGCCGCGGCCGACCTCAAGACCAACGGCCGTACGAAAGCCGTCGTCGCCGTGGGGTGCATGGCTGAGCGGTACGGGGCTGAGCTCGCCGACGCGATGCCCGAGACGGACGCCGTGCTCGGGTTCGACTCGTACGCGGACATCGCCTCCCGACTCACCCAGATCGTCCAAGGTGCTCGTCCTGCCTCCCACACGCCGGCGGACCGCCGGCTCCTCCTGCCGGTGACCCCCGTGGCCCGGCGGCTGGCCAGGTCCGGCGTGGCCGTCCCCGGCTTCGGCGAGAACGGGCTCGTCGGACCCGCCAGCGGGCCGCGCGTGGTGCGCTCCAGGCTGGAGCACGGTCCCTCCGCACCTCTCAAGATCGCCTCAGGCTGTGACCGTCGGTGTGCGTTCTGCGCGATCCCGTCATTCCGTGGCTCGTACGTGTCGCGCGAGATCGACGACATCGTCGCCGAGGCGCGCTGGCTCGTCGAGAACGGTGTCCGGGAGGTGTTCCTCGTCAGCGAGAACACCTCGTCGTACGGCAAGGACCTGGGCGACCCGCGTGCGCTGGAGACGCTGCTCGACGCACTCGCCCGCGTGGACGGGCTCGACTGGGTGCGGCTCAGCTACCTGCAGCCGGCAGAGGTGAAGCCGAGCCTGCTCGACGCGATCCTTCGGACGCCCACGGTCGTGGACTACTTCGACATCCCGTTCCAGCACGCGTCCGGCGACGTCCTGCGACGCATGCGGCGCTTCGGAGACAGCGATGCGTTCCTCGACCTGCTCGGCCGGATCCGTACCGTGTCGCCGCACGCGGGCGTGCGCAGCAACGTCATCGTCGGCTTCCCGGGCGAGACCGATGCGGACTTCGCGGTGCTCCGCGACTTCGTGGCGGCCGCAGATCTCGACGTGCTCGGCGTCTTCGCGTACTCCGACGAAGAGGGGACCGAGGGAGCGACGCTCCCGGACCACGTGCCCGACGAGCTCATCGAGGAGCGGCGAGCGGAGCTCACCGACCTCGCGCTCGTCCTCATGGAGGACCGGGCGGCTCGACGTGTGGGTGAGAGGGTCGAGGTCCTGATCGAGGCGAACGAGGACGGACAGCCACGAGGCAGGGCCCGGCACCAGGGTCCCGACGTCGACGGGACGACCACCGTGACCGGCGATCACGTCATCGGTGACATCGTGGTCGCGACAGTGACAGACTGCGAGGGCATCGACCTCATCGCCGCAGGAGAATCGTGACCGACCATGGCACTGCCCACGCCCCCATACCTGTGGAGGCGCACTGGCTGAATGTGCCGAACGGCCTGACCGCCCTCCGCATGGTCCTCGTGCCCGTGTTCGCCTGGGTCCTGTTGTCGCACCCCCACGACGACTCATGGCGCTGGGGTGCTGCGCTGATCTTCGTCTTCGCCAGCATCACCGACATCGTGGACGGCAAGGTCGCCCGCAAGTACAACCTCGTGACGCGCTTCGGCAAGCTCTGGGACCCCATCGCCGACAAGGCCCTCACCGGCATGGCGCTGGTCGGGCTGAGCATCATCGGTGAGCTGGCATGGTGGATCACCATCGTCATCCTGGTGCGCGAGTGGGGCATCACGCTGCTGCGGTTCCTCATCCTCAAGTACGGAGTCATGGCCGCGAACCGCGGTGGGAAGCTCAAGACCGTGATGCAGTCGATCGCGATCGTCATGTACCTACTACCTCTGCCCAGCTGGCTGCACGTCGTGGGTGTCGTCGTGATGTGGGTCGCTCTCGTCCTGACCGTGCTGACGGGACTCGACTACTGCCGGGAGGCCTACAACCTTCGGAAGAAGGCTCTGGCCGGGTGACCGCGGACGACGTGGTCGCGGCGCTCGCGACCCGCCACGAGACCGTGGCCACGTGCGAGTCGCTCACGGGCGGGCTCGTCGTCGCCGAGCTGACGTCTGTGCCGGGCTCGTCCGCGGTGGTACGAGGCGGACTGGTCACGTACGCGACGGACCTCAAGACCTCGCTGGCGGCCGTACCGCCCGACCTCATCGCCGCGTACGGCGTCGTGTCGCGTCCGGTCGCCGAGGCGATGGCCGAGGGTGCGCGGGCCGCATGCGGTGCGACGTGGGGGATCGGCCTCACCGGCGTCGCGGGACCAGATCCCGTGGACGGCTTGGCACCGGGAACCGTGTGCATCGCTGTTGCTGGTCCAGCGGGCGCACGGAGCGTCCAGGAGCTCTTCGCCGGCGATCGCAGCGCCGTGCGGGCCCAGACCGTGGAGCGGGCCCTCGTCCTGCTCTCGGGTGCGTGGACGCGCTGATCGCTGTCGGCGGAACTTCCACCGGCTCGTTGCGGGTGACGAGTAGAGTCTCCCCATGCGCAATGTCCGTGACGCCGCACCCCTGATGCGTGAGGTGCTGGGGGAGTCGCTGCGAGAGCAGCGCACCGCGCAGGGTCGCACCCTGCGTGAGGTGTCGCAGGACGCCCGCGTCAGCCTCGGCTACCTCTCGGAGATCGAGCGGGGCCAGAAAGAGGCGTCGTCGGAGCTGCTGGCAGCGATCTGCGGAGCACTCGACGTGCCCCTGTCCATCGTGCTGGACGACGTGTCGCAGCGACTCGCTTCGTACGAGACGGTGGCGCTGCTGCGGGTCGTACCGGTCGCTGCTGCCTGACGTGCGCGAAGCGGAGCTCTGGCGTCGCCT
>DAIEHO010000155.1 GCA_027353565.1 Propionibacteriaceae bacterium | reverse complement strand
ACCGGAACTGCGACCTGGGTGCTCATGCGAGGGTGATCCTGTCCTTGCCGCCGCTGACTCGGTTCACGGTGAAGATGACGACTGCGAAGAGCACGGTCATCAGGCCCATGACGACACCCATGGCACAGGCGACGCCGAACTGGCCCCTGAGGAACGCCGTGGTCAGCAGCTGCTGGCTCATCGTCAAGGTGCTGTTGTTCGGGCCGCCCTGTGGGTTCAAGGCTTGCGCATAGACGAACGCGTCCATCGCCATGATCCCGAGGTAGATGTAGGCGGTCTGCACGTTCTCACGGATCAGAGGGATCGTGATGCTGATGGCTGTACGCAGCCGGCCCGCGCCGTCGATCCGTGCCGCTTCGAAGATCTCCGCCGGGATGCCCTTGATGGCGGCGATGAACAAGACCATGTAGAAGCCGACGAAGCCCCACACGATGACGAACATCATCACCCCTCGGGCGGTACGGACATCGCCGAGCCAGGGGAACGAGTTGAACTGCGACAAGCCGAGCCTCGTGAGGATGCCGTTCACTAGGCCGCTGCTCGGGTCGAAGATGAGGTTCCACATGATGCCGATGGCGATGGCAGGGATGGCGTACGGGAAGAACGAGATGATGCGGTAGAACCCTGCGCCCTGAATGCCACGGATCTGCCCCGTGCCGGCGCCTCCGACCGTGACCAGCGTGGCAAGGGCGAGCGAGAGAACGATGATGACCAGGGGGACGACTATGGCGAGGACGGCGTTGTTGAACATCGCCGTCTGGAACGTGTTGTCGGTCAGGATCTTGACGTAGTTGGCGAAGCCCACAGGCTTGAAGTCAGGCGTGAACCCGCTCCAGTCGGTGAACGAGTAGCTCACCGCCTGGATGAGCGGCGAGACGACGAACGTGATGTACAGGGCGAGCGGCAGACCCAGGAAGACCACGAAGAGCGAGATCTTGTCGAAGGTCAGGTTGCGCCGCAACCTCCCCGCGCGGTGCGGGACCGCGCGAGGAGGTGCAATCACCGTTGGTGCAGCAGACATGGAACAAACCTCCTGCGCCAACGAGGCGCTTGTAAAGGATGGCTACGAGACCTGGAGCTTCTTCACGCTGGAGTCGTTGGCCACCTTGTCGACGATCGCCTGAAGACCCTTACGGGCATCATCCGCCGACATCTGCCCTTCGAGGAAGGAGTTCATGACGACGAGGTTCGCGGTGTTGATGCCGTAGTAGTCGATGAACTGCCAGCTGAAGGTGTTGTTCCCCGCCGCCGCGAGGAGCTTGCTCTGCGAGACCAGAGCCGTCGAGCCGAAGCCGTCCGCAGGGACGGTGTCCTTGACGACGGTGAGCGCGAGACGCGTCTTGGCGAAGTTGGTCGCTGCCGCGTTGCTGAGCATCGCACGCAGGACCTCCTTGCCACCGGGCATGTTCGCACCCTTGGTCGGTACGACGAAGGGCTCGCCTGCCGTTGCGTGGAGCGACCCGGCGGGCATCTTGGGCGACGAGGTGACGGTGAGCTCGTTGCAGCCGGTCATCTGGAAGTCGGCCTTGGTCTGCGACTTCATCTCGTTCTCGATCCATCCACCGGACGGGTAGAGCAGAGCGTCCTGCGCGTTGGACCACTGGGCCTGCGCTGCCGTGAACTGGGTGCCGGAGCCGCCGGGCTTCATGTAGCCGGCCTTGATGATCGCCTCGAGGCCGTTGAAGGAGTCCACGACCGCCTGTTGTGAGTAGCAGTCGGGCTTGAGGTTCTCCAGGCTGAGGCGGACGTCGTTGCCGCCCTCCATGATCGCGGAGGCGATGAGCGTCGTCAGGTAGTAGCTGGCGGCCTCCTTGCCGAAGAGCATGAGGTACTTGCCCGCAGCCTTGGCCTTCGCGCCGAGGTCGAGAGCTTCCGCCCACGTCTTCGGCGGGGTCCAGTTGTTGGCCTTGAACAGCGAGGCCGAGTACCAGAAGGCATAGATCGTCATCGCGTAGTTCACGGCGGCGAGCTTGCCGTTGTACGTGCCGGCGGACTTGATGGCCGTCGCGTACACCGTGTCCGAGATCTTCTTGCCCTCGTAGCTGTTCGCGGCGAGCACAGTGGTGAGGTCCTCCAGCTGGTCGACGATCGTCGACATGCCGATGGCGCCGGCTCCGGAGTTGTCGACGATGTCGGGCGGGTTCCCGCCGACGAACCGCGGCTGCAGCTCCTGGGCGATCTGCGTGGACGGCGACACCTTGACCGTGACCCCAGGGAACTTCTTGGTGAGCTGAGCTCCGGCGAAGTCGACATAGTCGGTCTTGTAGCCGCCGTTGAAGATGACCGCATCGATGGTGCCCGTAGCGGCCATCCCGAACGGGTTGTCAGCACTCATCGTCCCCGTGCTGGCGGACGGCGAGGACGATCCACCCCCGGTGGCACAGGACGCCAAAGGGACCAAAGCGGCCGCGGCCAAGGATCCTGTGAGCAGGGTCCGCCGACCGAACGACGTGTTCTCCATCGATTCTCCTCAGTTTGCTCCGGCCCCTGCCGAACAGCAGTGGACCACCGGCCGAACTCGGGTGATGCCGTCCCCCAACTACCGGTCGAGGTGATACCTCATGCGCCGGAATCTATCCCTGTGGACGCAGGTGGCAAGGAGGCCGAGACAGTCGTTACCGAAACGATGCAACACCCCGTCGCTGCGCCCGCTCACCGGCCTTCGTCACCCGGGCGTGGCACCCGAGTCCCCTAGCCGTCGACACGCAACCGTCCGGCGTACTTGGCCTTTAGCACGTTGTTGTGCTCGTCGCCACCGGGCACGTTCGCGGAGATGTAGACGGGCGGCGTGATCCCCCGCGCGCTGAGGTTCTCCGACACCCCGAGGGTCATCAGCTGAGCGATGAACGC
>DAIEHO010000151.1 GCA_027353565.1 Propionibacteriaceae bacterium | reverse complement strand
GCCGGTGCGGGACGGACCGCACTGTACGGGCTGCTGCGCCGGATGCTCACCGAGCCGATCGTCCACGACCATGCGCCCGGCACGATGACGCTGGCCGACGGCATCGAGCAGATGTCCCGTACACAGCGTCGCCGCGGCCTCCGCGTGGTCGTCTCCGACTTCCTCGAGCCGGGCGACTTCGAGCTCGACCCCAACGTCGAGCCTCCGTGGGAGCGAGCCCTCCGGCGTCTGGCCGTCCGCAACCAGATCATCGCCATCGAGGTCGTCGACCGCCGTGAGATCGAGTTCCCCGACATCGGCGACCTGCTGATCCGTGACCCGGAGACCGACTTCCAGCGGTACGTGAACACCTCCGATGCCGCGGCGCGCGCCCGGATGGACGCCGCCAGCGCCGCCCAGCGCGAACGGATCCGCATCGCGCTGCGTCGCGCGGGCGTCGGGCACATCCAGTTGCGTACCGACAGAGACTGGGTCCAGGACATCGCCCGGTTCGTTCTGGCATACCGGCGCGTCGCAGGCCAGCTGCACGTACCGCCACAAGGAGTCAGCAAGTGAGGTTGCTCGCGTTCCCTGTCACGGGGTTCATCGACCCCGGGCGGCTGTGGGTGCTCGCGATCATCCCGTTGCTCGTCGCGGCGTACATCGTGCTGCTCCACCGCAAGTCGAGCTCAGGCATCCGGTTCACGAACACGTCCGTGCTCAAGATGGTCCTTCCCAAGCAGTCGCAGTGGCTCCGGCACGTGACCGTGGCGCTGGCACTGCTCAGCCTGGTGACGCTGATCGGCGCCTGGGCGCGTCCGAACGGTGTGGACAAGGTGCCGCGGGAGCGCGCCACGGTTGTGCTCGTGATCGACGTGTCGCAGTCGATGATCGCCACCGACGTGGCGCCGACACGGCTGGATGCGGCGAAGACGGAGGCGAAGGCCTTCGTCGCCTCGCTCCCCGCCCAGTACAACGTGGCGCTCGTGTCCCTGTCCGGCAACCCGTCGGTTCGGGTCCCGCCGATGACCGACCGTACGGCGCTCGACCGCGCCATCGACGCGCTCAAGCCGCAGGACGGCACGGCGATCGGTGACTCGATCAAGGCGGCCCTGGCCGCGTTGGACCAGGCGCCCAAGGGCACGGACAACTCGCCGGCGCCGGGCATGATCGTGCTGCTCTCGGACGGCGCGAACAACGCCGGGCAGGCTCCCTTGCAGGAGGCGCAGGACGCCGCCAAGCGAGGCGTGCCGATCTACACGATCGCGTACGGGACCGACAACGGCTACGTCGACCTCGACGGACAGCGGAACCGAGTGCCCCCCGACCCCCAGACGTTGAAGGGCATCTCGGCGGCGACGAAGGGCCTGGAGTACAGCGCCGACAACGTCTCGCAGCTCAAGAACGCCTATCAGTCCATCAAGTCGGAAGTGGGCTACGAGACCAAGGTGAAGGAGATCACCGCGACGGCTGCGGGCGTCGGACTCGTGTTCGCGCTGTTGGCCGCGCTCGGTGCCCTGCTTCTGGGAGCGAGGTGGGCATGATCCCTACCGACTACTACTTCCCCGAGCGCCTGTGGGCCCTGCTGGCAGTGCCGGTGCTGGCGGGCGTGTACCTGGTGCTGGCGTGGCAGAAGAGCCGTGCGGGCACACGGCGTGCGCCCGGCAGTCTCGAGCTGCTCGTCCGCAAGCAGGCCGCGTGGAAGCGCCACGTGGCGGTCGCGGCGTCGATCCTCAGCCTCGCGTCGCTGGTCGTCGCGTGGGCGATGCCCCGCGGCTACACGCTCGTGCCGCGTGACCGGGCCACGGTCGTCATCGCGATCGACGTCTCGAAGTCGATGGAGGCCGAGGACGTCAAGCCCAACCGCCTGGCCGCCGCACAGGCCGGCGCCGAGAACTTCCTCAAGATCCTGCCCGCCGGCTTCAACGTCGCACTGGTGGCGTTCGCGGGGACGGCGTCCGTCCTCGTGCCTCCGACGACGGACCGGGGCGCGATGCTGGCCGGGATCCAGAGCCTTCAGCTCGCACCGTCCACGGCCATCGGCGAGGGCATCTACACGTCGCTCGACGCGCTCGCGCTCGTGCCACCGGATCCCAACAACCCCGGCTCCACGCCCCCGGCCGCGATCGTGCTCCTCTCCGACGGAGCGTCGAACCTCGGCCGCAGCTCCGCGACCGCTGCGACGGACTCGAAGAAGAAGGGCGTCCCCATCTACACGATCGCCTACGGGACCCCGGGCGGTTACGTCGTCGACTCGCGCGGGCAGCAGCAGCCCGTACCCGTCGACCACGCCGAGCTCCAGAAGATCGCGGACAACTCGGGCGGCAAGAAGTTCTCCGCCGCCTCCTCCAGCGAGCTCAAGAAGGTGTACGACTCGATCGCCCACCAGATCGGCTATCAGAAGGTCTAAACCGAGATCACCGAGAAGTACGCCGGCATCGCCACCATCTTCGGGATCATCGCCGCGCTGGCGGCCGTCTCGCTGGGAGCCCGCTGGCCGTGACCGACATCGGGGGGCGGATCGACGAGGTCCGGGCACAGATCGCCGCGGCCTGCGCGGACGCGGGGCGGGATCCCGCCGAGGTGCGTCTCCTCGCGGTCACGAAGACGCGTCCTGCCCAGACCGTACGGGACGCCTACGCGAACGGCTGTCGGTGGTTCGGCGAGAACCGGCTGCAGGAGCTCCGCGAGAAGTCGGCCGAGCTGTCCGACCTTGACGACGTGTCCTGGTCGGTCATCGGCCACGTCCAGCGCAACAAGGCCGGTGCGGTCGTCGACCTCGCCGCAGAGCTCCAGTCGCTCGACTCCCTGGAGCTCGCGGCGGATCTCGATCGCAGGCTCCGAGCCGCGGACAAGACGCTGGAGGTCCTCGTCCAGGTCAACACCTCGAGGGAGACCACCAAGTCGGGGCTCGCACCCGACGACGTCGACGCGTTCACGCGGGCGCTGCGTGACCACAGCCGGCTCGTCCCCACGGGCCTCATGACGATCGCCGTGCCGTCACCGGACGACGCGGAGGTGGCTGCGTGCTTCGACGAGCTGGTGGCGGTACGTGACAGGCTCCGCGACCGTGACGGCGGCGGGTGGGACGACCTGTCGATGGGGATGAGCGGTGACTTCCGGCTCGCGATCGCGCACGGGTCCACGTGCGTACGGATCGGATCCGCCCTCTTCGGGCCGCGCGACTGAGACCAGCCGTCGCCGGCGCACGACGTCAGCATCGGCCCGTGCAGGGCGGGAATGCACAGCGGTCAGGAGGCGCCACCCGGCTTGCGGTACGCGAGCATCGCCAGGGCACCCGCGCCGAGCACGATGAGGATCCCGAGGACCACGTGCGCCCACACCACCCTCGCCTCGCCCAGCCCGATCTGTACGAGCATGAGCACCGCGACGCCGCCGGCGTGCATCATCAGACCCTTGTTGCCGCCCCTGCGGAACCACACGAAGGCCGCGACGGTCGCCACGATCATCGAGAGCAGTGACAGGTAGCCCACCATTCCGTGCACCGCGATGAGCTTCGCGACCTTGGTGACTGTCAGGATGACCAGAAGGGCCTGGATCAGCGTGAGGAGGGTGGCCAGCGCCGACGAGAGGCGAAGCACGACCAGGGATCGTGACGAGGTCAGTTGCATGCCAGACACCCTAGTCAGAGTTCCTGGGGGCCCCGCGCTCGTCGAGGTTGTCGATACGGAGCACAGGCGCTCCGCCCGCTGGGACGAAGCCGAACACCTGCCCGAGGAACGACAGCTTGGCCTCCAGCGACGCCGCGATGGTCTCGGCCCGGCGGAAGCCGTGGCCCTCACCCTCGTACAGGACGAGCGCGACGGGTTGTCCCTTGGCACGTACGGCTGCCGCCATCTCTCGGGCCTGGCTCGGCGGTACCACCCGGTCCTCGGTTCCCTGCTGGAGCAGCATGGGGGAGGCCAGCCGGTCGAGGTGGTGGATGGGCGAGCGCTCCTCGTACAGGCTCTTGCCCTCGGGCCACGGCGCCACGAGCCGGTCCGTGTAGTGGGACTCGAACTTGTGCGTGTCGGTGGCGAGCGTCGCCAGGTCGCTGATCCCGAAGTCGGACAGGCCGGCGCCGAAGGCCGTGCTCGTGACCAGCGCCTGCAGGGTCGTGTAGCCGCCCGAGGACCCGCCCATGATCGCGACGCGGTGGGGGTCGACGAGCCCGCGCTCGACAACGACGCGTACGGCATCGACGCAGTCCCGGACGTCGACGACGCCCCACTGGCCCCGCAGCCGGTTCCTGTAGGTCCGGCCGTAGTGGGACGACCCGCCGTAGTTCACGTCGAGGATGCCGACGCCGCGGCTCGTCCAGAACTGGTACGACAGGCTGAGGTCCGCGGTGGAGAAGCTGGTGGGTCCGCCGTGGGACTTGACGATGACAGGCGGCAGCTCACCGTCCGGCGCGACCGCGTCCGGGTTCGTGGGCGGGTACCACCATGCGTGCACCTGGCCCTCAGGGCTGTCCCAGGTGAGCTGCTCGGCGACCGACACGTACGGAAGGTCGGTCTCGGAGCTGCGTCGCACCGTCGTGGTCGAGCAGTCCGTCCAGTCGATGACCGACAGCTCTCCGGGGGCGTCGGCGTGCCCGATCTCGGCCACGGTGCGCGGACCCGTCCCGCCGAGGTCGATGGAGGTCGCCTCGATCGGCAGCCCGGTGAAGACCCCGTCGGCGACGACACCGACCTGGGGCAACCCGTCGACCCACCGCGCCACCACGAGGCGGTCCGCGTCGAGGACGGTGTACGGGGCGCCTCCCAGGACCCACGGTGCGGAGCAGCAGTCGTACGGGTCGTGGTGGAGGGCGGTGACGTGCGAGGAGGCCCAGCGGTACAGGTTCCAGTAGCCCGAACGGTCGGAGCAGAACACGAGCGAGCCGTCGGGCCCCCAGGCGGGATGGATCGCCGACTCGTCCGCGCCGCCGGCGACGACGACGGCCTCGCTGCCGTCGGACTCCGCGACGACGAGGCGGGTCGCATCCCAGGGCATGTCGGGGTGGTCCCACTCGAACCACGCGAGCCGCTCGTCGTCGGACACGGCGGGCTGCCCGTAGAAGTCGGCGCCTGACGCGACGACCGTGCCGCCGTCCGCGTTGTCGCCGTCGAGGTCCAGCCGGACGAGCGTGTTCACCGCGTCGATGTCGGAGTGCGTGTGGTCCTCGCGGACGGTGTACACGGACCGGCTGCCCGGCGCGACGACCAGACCTCCGTACCGGAGCTTCCCCTCCGGCGTGATGGGCCTCAGGGCTGCACCGTGCTCGATGACGTGGACCACCTGCGACGGGAAGGCCACGAACACCGCCACGCCGTCCGCGACGGACCACGCGCCGCCCCCGTACTCGTGGACGGACGACCGTACGTTGTGGTCGGGCGTGAGCTCGGTACGGGCCCCGTCGGGGCCGAGCCGCCACAGCGACGCACGGCCCTTCTGGGAGGCATGGCTCTCGACCCAGTACACGTCGTCGCCGTCGATGCATCCCCCCACCAGACCGACGGCGTCGGAGGTGATGACCTCGGTCGAGACGGGGGAGGACCAGGATCCGTACGGAGCGGTGACGGGCATGGTCCGAGCCTAGGGGTGTCCCCTCGAGAAGGCATTCCTCATGGCGCTGGTGCTGCTGGTACAGGTGGGGCACAATGGGCAGCGGTTCCTCCTTTCGAGGCTGCTGGGGAAGGCACACCTGGACCTGGAGGAACTGATGAGTCTGACCCGCGGAGTTTTCTACATCCACTCCACGCCGTCGGCGCTGTGCCCGCACATCGAGTGGGCGGCGTCCGGCGCTTTCGGCATGCCCGTACGCCTCGACTGGACCCCGCAGCCCGCCGAGCGGGCCAGCTACCGCGCGGAGTACTCGTGGCAGGGCCCCACCGGCACCCCGGAGAAGGTGGCGTCGGTCCTGTCGCGCTGGGACCGGATCCGCTTCGAGATCACGGAGGAACCGACCTCGTTCTCCGAGGGCAGCCGCATCAGCTACACGCCGCGGCTTGGCCTGTTCCGCGCCCAGACCGGCCTGACCGGGGACATCGTCGTGCCGGAGGGCCGTCTCAAGGCCGCCCTCCTCTCCGACGCGCTCGGGACGAAGCCTCTCGGGGTGTCGGTCGCCGAGCTCCTGGGAGCACCCTGGGACGACGAGCTGGAGTCGTTCCGGTACGCCGGTGACGGCGCCCCCGTCCGTTGGCTGCACCAGGTCGTGTAGCCCGTTGACCACCCGGCCCTAGGCTGTGGCCGTGGAGTCACGGCACATGGAGTTCGCGAAGCCCGACCGGTTCGTGGCGGGCGCGGCGGGTGACGGGGAGCAGCGCCGGTTCTACCTCCAGATCCGCGAGGGCAGTCTGCTCGCGACGGTCGCGATCACGCGGGGCCAGCTCACGATGCTGTCGCTCCACCTGGGGACGGTCCTCGACGAGGTGAGCCGTCTGGCTGCGGTCGACACCGCCGAGGCGG
>DAIEHO010000138.1 GCA_027353565.1 Propionibacteriaceae bacterium | reverse complement strand
CAGGCGCTCACGCACCTCGCGATGGTGCAGGCGGCCGACAGGATCGCCGAGGCGACCTCAGCCGGTCCGAGCCAGAGCCTCGCGAGTGAGGCAGAATCACATCCATGACCCGTCCCATTGCCCTCGTCACCGGCGCATCCTCAGGGATCGGCGCCGCCACAGCCCGACTGCTCTCCGCCCACTACGAGGTGGTGGCCGCAGCGCGCCGGGCCGACCGCATCCAGGCCCTGGCCGACGAGATCGGGGGACGGGCCGTCGCGTGCGACATCACCGACGCCACCCAGGTCGCCGCACTGGCCGAGGCGATCGGCGACAGGCTCGACCTGCTCGTCAACAACGCCGGCGGCGCGCTCGGTCAGGAGCCTGTGGCGGAAGCGGACATCGAGGCCTGGATCGACATGTACGACAAGAACGTCGTCGGCACCGTACGGGTCACCAAGGCGCTGCTGCCCGCGCTGCGTGCCGCCGAGGGCACCATCGTCTTCGTGACCAGCGTGGCCGCTGACGGGCCGTACGAGGGCGGGGCCGGCTACTGCGGCGCCAAGGCCGCCGAGCGCATGATCGCCGGGTCGATGCGGCTCGAGCTGGTCGGCGAACCCGTACGGATCTGCGAGGTCGTGCCGGGCATGGTCTACACGGAGGAGTTCTCGCTGACCCGGTACGGGGGCGATGCGGAACGGGCGGCCAAGGTGTACGAGGGGGTGCCGGGGCCGCTCGTCGCCGAGGACATCGCCGAGACCATCGCCTGGGTCGCCAGCCGTCCGCACCACGTCAACATCGACCGCATCGTCGTGCGTCCCCTTGCCCAGGCCGCCCAGCACAAGGTGTACCGGGTCTCCTGACCCGTCCCGGTGGACACGGTTCACCCCATGTCACCAGCCCCTGCCAGGATGGCTGTGTGCGTTTCGTCGTCATCCGTCATGGACAGTCCACCAACAACCTCCTCTGGGAGACGACCGGAAGCGAAGCCGGCCGTCACCCCGACACACCGCTGACCGACACCGGTCACCAACAGGCTGCGCTGCTCGCCGAGCGCATCAAGGGCGTTCTCCCGTGGCGCATCGACGCCATCTACACCAGCCTCATGGCTCGCGCCGTGCAGACGGCGGCCCCGATCGCCGCGGCGCTCGACCTGCCCCTCATCGGGCGCACGGACATGTTCGAGGTGGGCGGCCCGTTCGAGCTGAACACCAGGACGCTGGAGAGGTCCCCCTACCCGGGGGCTTCGTCCGCTGAGCTGCGAGCCATCTCCGACCGGCTCGTACTCCCCGACGGTGTGACCGACAAGGGCTGGTGGCGCGGGCCCGTCGAGAACGAGACCAACGACCCCACGACGCGCGCGGAGCGCCTCATCAGGGACATCCGGGCCAAGCACCACGACACCTCGACCGTGGCCCTGGTGAGCCACGGCTACTTCTCCCAGTTCCTGTTCCGCGAGTTCCTGGGCATCGACCAGATGCCCGGCTGGGTGGAGATCCACAACACGAGCCTGTCCCTGTACGAGGACTCGCCGGAGTTCCAGAGCTGCCGGGCCCTCCACATCAACTGGACCCCGCACCTTCCTGAGTCGCTGGTCACCAACTGAGCGACCGCAGGGCTCCACCTGGGGAGCCCCCGGGCATGGCACGGCCCGCACCGGAAGCACCGGTGCGGGCCTCGCTCACGTCACTGCGCTCACTCGAACTCGACGAGCCCCTGGCCCCCCGAGACGGACTCGCCCTGGGAGACGAGCAGCGTCTTCACCTTCGCGTCGGCCGGAGCGGTGATCTCGGTCTCCATCTTCATGGCCTCGAGCACCACCAGCACCTGGCCGGCCTTGATCTCGTCGCCCTCGGCGACGAGGATCTTCGACACCGACCCGGACAGGGGCGCGGTCACACCGTTGACGGCCGCAGCCGGCATCGATGCTGTCTGAGGGGCCGTCACGCCGACCCCGCCGATGACGATCGCACCGAGCTGCGGCTTCTCGGTCTCGTCGACCTCCACCTCGATGTCGTACGCGACACCGTTCACGGTCACCTTGAGTCTCATTGTCAAACGTCCTTATCGCAGGTGGATGGGTGCGTGGTTCAGCTGGCTGCGCCGTGTCGCCGCCTGCCACGCGGCGGCGTTCCGCGCGAAGGAGGCCTGGCGCTTGCGGGCGCGGTGCCCGAGGTAGGCCGCGACGGCCGCCGCGATGGCGACCATCACGTCCTCGGGTACCTCCATGTCGCAGTGAAGCTGGAGAACCTTGACGTGGCCCTCCAACAACTCGACCCGCTCGGTGAGGCTGCGTACGAGCTCCAGGAGCTCGGCATTCGTCTGGTCGCTCATCGGATCCCCGTCACACCGGCCCGAGGCCGTGCTTCTTGGCGGGCCGCAGCTCGCGCTTGTTCACGAGCAGCTCGAGCGCCATTGCAACCTTCCGGCGCGTGTCGGCCGGGTTGATGATGTCGTCGACCAGCCCGCGGGACGCGGCGACGAACGGCGTGGAGAACGTCTCGCGGTACTCGTCCACGAGCTCCTGACGCCGGGTCTCCGGGTCGTCCGCCGCGTCGATCTCGCGCTTGAACACGACCGCAGCCGCACCCTCGGCACCCATGACGGCGATCTCCGCGGTCGGCCAGGCGAACACCTGGTCGGCGCCGAGGTCCTTGCACGCCATGGCGATGTACGCGCCGCCATACGCCTTGCGCAGGACGACCGTGATCTTGGGGACTGTGGCTGCCGCGTACGCGTACAGCATCTTCGCGCCGTGGCGGATGATGCCGCCGTGCTCCTGGGCGACACCGGGCAGGAAGCCGGGGACGTCGACGAGCGTGACGATCGGGATGTTGAACGCGTTGCAGAAGCGGATGAACTTCGAGCCCTTGTCGGACGCGTTGATGTCCAGCACGCCCGCCATGACGTTCGGCTGGCTCGCCACGACGCCGACGGAGCGGCCGTTGATGCGGGCGAAGCCGACGACGATGTTCATCGCGTAGCCCGCCTGCACCTCGAGGAAGTCGGAGTGGTCGACGAGGCGCGCGATGACCGTACGGACGTCGTAGCCCTTCGTGCCTTCCGGCGGTACGAGGTCCTTCATCGTCTCGTCCGGCTCCACGTACGGGTCGGGGTCGACGATCGGGGCGTCCTCGGTGTTGTTGCTGGGCAGGAAGCTCAGGAGCTTCTTGGCGATGAGGATCGCCTGGGCATCGTCGTCGGCCACGAAGTGGTTGACGCCCGAGATGGCCATGTGGGTGTCGGCGCCGCCGAGGCCGTCCTGGGTGACCTTCTCGCCGGTGACCTGCTCGATGACGTTCGGACCCGTGATGAACATGTGGGCCTTGCG
>DAIEHO010000123.1 GCA_027353565.1 Propionibacteriaceae bacterium | reverse complement strand
GACCGGGACGTGGCGCAGCAGTGGGCCGAGATTGCGGGCGTCCCGGCCCCAGAGCACCGCCACGAGGGGGCCGCCGCGCGCGGCGAGGACCTGGATCGCCCGCTCGGTGACCTCCTCCCATCCCTTGCCGCGGTGTGAACCGGGGGCCCCGGGCCTGACGGTGAGCACCCTGTTGAGCAGCAGGACGCCCTGGTCGAACCACGGGCTCAGGTCCCCGTTCGGCGGCGCGGCCGTGCCGAGGTCGTCGGACAGCTCCTTGTACATGTTCCGTAGCGACGCCGGGAGCGGCCTCACATCCGGCGCCACCGAGAAGGAGAGCCCGACCGGATGCCCAGGGGTCGGGTAGGGGTCCTGGCCGACGACCAGCACTCGTACCTGCTCCAGCGGCAGCGTGAACGCCCTGAGGACGTTGTGAGCGGCGGGGAGGTACGGGTGGCCGGCTGCAAGCTCGCTGCGGAGCCAGTCGCCCATCGCGTGGATCTGCGGCTCGACCTGGGCGAGGGCGTCAGCCCAGTCGGGGGCGATCAGCTCGTGGAGAGGCTTCGGCATGGACCTCTCCTACGCCCAGCCGGTGCACCCGCGCAAGTCGGGCTGCTACGTCGCGAACCCCGCGTGCACGTGGTCGTGGTGGGTCTGGTCGGAGAAGTACGCCCTCCCGCTCAGCAGGTAGGGCCCGCCGACGTTGTACGAGCCGGCCGCGGCGGCCGCCTGCATGTAGCCGGTCACCAGCGAGCGAGGCGTCGAGGTCGCGACGACAGGGACGCCGTTGATCCGCCAGGTGTCGAACGCCCGTCCGCGGGGGTGGTCGCTGAGGCGCGTGGTGCCGAACACGTGCGTGGGATGTCCGGACCTGATGACACTGACGCCGATCGTGTACGTCTTGGCCAGGGTCAGCATCGCCTCCAGCACGCTGTTGTGGACCTGACCGGACGCGATGTCGGCCCTCGAGGCGGGAGGCAGGTCGATGCGGCTCGAGGCCAGCACCTGCGTCGCGAGCGAGTCGACGGATGTGGCGGCGCCGGGGTTGCTCGGGTTGATGGCGGTGACGTGCCAGCTCGGGGAGGCCGCCGAGAGTCGGACGTCGAACGTCCAGCCGCGCTCGGACTGCGTACCCGCCGCGTCGACGACCCACTGCCGTGTGGGCACGAGCACGCTCGCGCTGGAGGTCAGCAACCCCCCGTACTGGGCGTCGATCACCTGGAGCGCTGCGGCTGCGCCGCCGGACAGCAGGCCGGATGCCTGCGCGGCGAGGCTCGGGTCGATCCCGAGTGAGCTCAGGCGGTCCTGGGCGGCCGCGAGGCCCGCGTGAGCAGCGTCCCAGGTGCCGAGCGCCTCGACCATCCTCGTCACCACGAGCTTCACCGGTCCGTGGAGCTCGTTGCTGTCCGCGGTCCAAGGCGTGGTCGCGGGAAGGGAGAGGGCGGCGGGGGAGGGGCTCGACGGAGCAGCCGTCGTGGCGGACGGCGTCGAGCTGCCGCCGGACGGGGTGGTGCTCGTCGACGCGGAGGGCGTCCGGGGGGACGTGGACGCCGTGCAGCCGGTGAGGAGGAGGGCTCCCGTACCGAGCAGCAGGCTGCGTCTGTCCCATGTCATGGGCCAAGTGTCCGCCCCGCGGCAAGCTGCACGCCGCTGGTGACCTGCGCCCGTGCCCCACGGTGGGCCCCTTCGCGTCACGGATAGGGTGGGGCTTTGTGTCCAGGCCCTACGGAGCGAGCCGCGAGGCGATCCTCAACGCCGCCGAGATGCTCATCCGCGAGCGAGGGGTCGGGGCCATGTCCGTGGCGGACATCATCGCCGCCTCGGGGACGAGCGCGGGCGCCATCTACCACCACTTCGAGTCCAAGCAGGACATCGTGCTGGCGATCGCCGAACGAGCCCTGGCGCGGCCGATCCAGGCGGCTATCCAGGACACGGGTCCCGTCACTCCGGCCGAGCTGTTCGGGCTGGCCGCGGCCCGCGTGGCCGCAGAGGCCGAGACCGCCCCGGTCCTCCTCCAGATCTGGGCAGGTGCGGCGGCCGACGAGCGCCTGCGTGAGCTCCTGCGGGGTCGTGCGGCCGGGCTTCCCATGGGCGTCGCCGCCCACGTGGAGCAGTGGTGCGAGTCCCATGGCTACCCCGGCGAGAGCGTGGCCGTGGCGTCTCTCCTGGTCGGGCTCGTCATGGGCCTGGTGATCCAGTCCAGCCTGTTCGACGACTTCGTCGTGGACGACTACGTGGCGTTGGCCGTCGAGGGCCTGAGCCGTCTCGGTCAGGGCTGAACCAGCACGAGCTTCCGCGGCATCGAGAGTGCGCCGCCGGCGGCGACGAGGAGGAAGCCTGCGCCGATTCCCACCGCCGCGACCGTCGAGCCTGCGTCGAGCAGGGCTCCCGCCGCCAGAGGACCGGCGATCTGACCGATGTCCCCGGCCATCTGATAGCCGGCGAGCGCCGGCCCGCCCCGACGACCGATGGCGTCGCCGACGCTGGCCTGTGCGGAGGTCGACGCGAGCGAGGCGCCAACGCCGTACAGGCAGAGCACGACGACGAGGAGCGTGTACGAACCGGGGCGGATGAACGCCAGCCCCAGCAGCCCCGTCACGACCGAGCCCACGATCAGCGCGATCCGCCGGCCGACGCGGTCGGTGATCCAGCCCGACCCGTACAGGGTCAGCGCTTGGGCGGCTGCGGCCGCGCCGAACGCCCAGGCCGACCAGGAGGCCGGCTTCGCCAGTGTCTCGACGACGAGGAGCGGAACCACGAGGGACCTCACGCCGTTGGACTGCCAGCCCTGTCCGAAGGCCGACAGGACGGCCGCCACGTACCGGCGGTCACGGACAGCGGCTCGGAGCGGGACCTCGACCTCCTCGAGGGCCGCGACCGCGGTCGTGTCGCCATGGACGGGCAGCATCGTCTCGGCAACGACACCGGCCACGCCCAGCCCGATCGCGTAGACGATGAACGGCGCGCGCAGGGACGCGCCGGTGAGGATCCCGCCGAGGACCGGGCCCGTCATCCCTCCGAGCACGAACCCCCCGTTGAACAGCCCTGACGCGCGGCCGAGGCGCTCCGAGGGCGTCACGGAGAACAGGAGCGTCGTGGCGCCGATGGTGAACATGGCGGACCCGATGCCGCCGGCGGCTCGGGCGACGAGGAACTGCCAGTACGAGGTCGCGGCTGCGCACCACGCGCTCGAGACGGCCACGATGAGCACACCCGCGACGATCACCCGTCTCTCGGCGAACCGGCGGGCCAGCTTCGCGGCCATGGGCAGCGACGTCACCCGGACGAGCGCGAAGCTCGACGCGACGGCGCCCGCGGCCAGGGTGTTGACGCCGAACGTACGGGCGAACAGCGGCAGCACGGGAGAGACGATGCCGAAGCCGAGCGCCACGAGGAACGCGATGATCGCAAGGACCGGGACCGGCCGGGGCATACGCACCCTGTCACCATATCCAGCCGCGCGATTGAGAAAAGAGAAAGGATGACTTGCCATATGTGAAAGGCGAGGTACCGTAGATCACATGAGTGAAGACATCACTGGCATACTCGAAGACCTCGCCGCCGGGCGCATCGACGCCGCCGAGGCCAGCCGTCGCATCGACCAGGCGCGCAACGCCCCCGACCCCACACCGTTCGAGCAGCCACCACGGCCCACTCCAGCCGAGTCGTCGGCCGAGTGGCACGACGCCTCACCGCGCGCGGCGACGGCGCCGGAGCCCGAGGAGCCGCAGAGGCGGCGCCGCTCCGCCGGCACGAACGGCGTCGACCGGATCGCGGTCAGAGCCGTCGGACGTCGCGTACGCATCGTGGGCGACACGGGCGTCGCGACCGTCGCGGTGGACGGTCCCCATGTCCTTCGACGCAACGGGTCAGTGCTCGAGGTGACCTCGGACGGTGACGCGGGTCCCTCCCTCGACGGGTTCTCGCTGCTTCGGCCGCCCCGAAGCCTCGACGACCTGCGGTCGCTGGGTCTTGGCAAGGAGCTGCAGCTGAGGGTCAACCCCTCGATCGTCGTCGACGTGGAGGTGACGGCCGGAACGCTCACCACCGAGGGCCTTCCATACCTCGGCAAGGTCCGACTCACCGCTGGATCCGCCGTGCTCAAGGATGTCGCCGAGGCATCCGACGTCCTGGCCCAGGCAGGGCAGGTCACGATCGACGGCACGATCACCTCTGGACGGTCACGGATCCGCTGCGAGTCGGGCAGCCTGACCGTCGCACTGGGGCGGGGCTCCAGCGTGGTCGTCCACGGGGAGAGCCAGCTCGGTCGCATCGCCTGGTCCGGCATCCACGAGGAGGGCCTGGACGAGGTGGTCCTCGGTTCCGGTGCGGCGCGGCTCGACCTCAGCGTCGTGATGGGCTACGCGACCGTGAAGCTGCCCGACACGGTCGCCGGCGAGGAGGACCTCCGATGAGCGCGCCGCGCACCTCGTACCGCGCACCGACAGCCTGTCCCGTGTGCGGGGAGAGGCTGGTCACGACGCGGCTGGGCTGCACGGAGTGCGGCTCCGAGATCGGCGGCCACTTCGCGCCCTGCGACTTCTGTGCCCTGTCGGACGCGGACCTGGACGTGCTCCGGGTCTTCCTGGCGTCGCGCGGCAACATCCGCGAGCTGGAGAAGCACCTCGGGGTCTCGTACCCGACGGCACGTCTGCGCCTCACGACCGTGCTGGACCGTCTGGGTCTCAACGGCAACGAGGAACCGGAGCCGACTCCGATCCTGACCAGGGAGCAGGTGCTCGCCGAGGTGGCAGCCGGAGCGCTCGACCCGGCCGAGGCTCAGCGGCTGCTCGTCGACCTCTGAGGCTCAGAAGACCTCGGCGTCGACGATCGTCACCTTGATCTGCTTGCCGTTGGGCGCCTCGTAGCTCACGTCGTCTCCGACCGACTTGTCGATGATGGCCGAGCCGAGGGGGGACTGCGGCGAGTACACCGCCAGGTCGACGGACCGGTCCAGGCCGAGCATCTCGCGCGAGCCCAGGAGGAACGTGTCGGTGTCGTCGAGGTCGCCGTCGAACGCGATGGTCACCTTCATGCCGGGGACGACCGTACCGGCCGCGGCCGACGGGGGTGTGCCGACCTTCGCCTTGTCGAGTATCGCCTTCAGCTGGCGGATGCGGAGCTCCTGCTGACCCTGCTCCTCACGCGCGGCGTGATAGCCGGCGTTCTCGGACAGGTCGCCCTCTTCCCGGGCGAACGCGATCCTCGCCGTGACGTCTTCGCGTCCCCTGCCCGTGAGGTGCTCGTACTCCTGCTTCAGCTTCGCATGGGCCTCGGGAGTCAGCCAGATCTCGTCGGTCGTCATCCCCCCAGGCTAGCAATGCCGAGGAGTCAGGAGCGGGCGTGACAACTCTGCAGTGATGCGGAAGTTGCGCGCGAGATCGTACGGATGGTCAGCGTGATGTCGGTGAGCCGCTCGGTTCCGGGCTCGATCTGGGCGTCGAGCTCGCCGACCTGCTGGTAGTTCTCGGACTGCGTGATGACCGTACAGACGCCGGCTGTCGACGGGTCCGGCCGGTCGACGTGCAGCACGACCTGGACCTCCGAGTCGCTGACCACGGTGAACGACAGCACTTCGGCGGACACGGCTGGGTTCGCGTGCCACACGGCGGTCCAGAGCGTCCACGACCCGAGCAGCAGGGCGAAGACGACGCCGAAGGTGACGAGCGGCCAACGGCGCGGCTTCGGGTACCTGGCCGCGATCCGCGCCCGCTCCTCGGGTGTGCGTGGGCCGCGTGAGACCGTCTGTTCTCCCGCGTCGGGGGCGTCGGTGGACGACTCATCAGTGGACACGAAGGTCCATTCTGCCCGCAGCCGACGAGTGATGGAGACCTCGTGGTTCAATACCGGGCATGCCCATGCCACGACGTGTCGACACGGCCGGCGACCCGCTGCGCCTCATGGCGGTCCACGCCCACCCCGACGACGAGTCCAGCAAGGGGGCGGCGACGATGGCAAGGTACGCCGCCGAGGGTGTCCAGGTGCTCGTCGCGACCTGCACCGGGGGGGAGCGCGGAGACGTTCTCAACCCGAAGATGGACCGTCCCGAGGTCTGGGCGAACCTCGCTGAGATCCGGCGTGAGGAGATGGCGAGGGCTCGCCAGATCCTGGGCGTCGACCAGGTGTGGCTCGGCTTCGTCGACTCGGGCCTCCCGGAGGGCGACCCGCTCCCGCCGCTGCCCGACGGCTGCTTCGCTGTGCAGGACGTCGACGTCGCAGCGGCTCGGCTGGTGGCCCACATCCGTCGGTTCCGCCCTCACGTGCTGCTCACGTACGACGAGAAGGGCGGTTACCCGCACCCCGACCACATCATGTGCCACAAGGTCTCCATGGCGGCGATCTCGATGGCGGCCGACCCCAAGGCCGTGCCCGAGGCCGGCCCGGCGTGGCAGGTGAAGAAGGTGTACTACCACATGGGTGGGCACCGGAACCGGTTCCTGCGGCTCGACCAGCTCATGCACGAGCACGGCCTTGAGCCCGTGTACACCGAACGGCTCGCGTCCTTCCCCGACGACCAGCGCGCGTACCGGCTGACGACGTTCATCCCGTGCGCCGACTACTTCTCCGTACGTGACGAGGCGCTGCGGGCCCACGCGACCCAGATCGACCCTGACGGCCACTGGTTCGCCGTGCCGATGGAGATCCAGAAGATGGGCTGGCCCACAGAGGACTACCAGCTGGTGCTGAGCACGGTGCCGACGGTCATCCCCGAGGACGACCTCTTCAGCGGTATCGGTGTCCCGAACCCCGAGCTGTCGCCCGACTACCTCATCTAGCGCGAGGAGATAGATTCCACCCATGACATGGCTACAGGTCGACAACAGCCTGGTCCACGCGGGCTGGATCCCCTTGGTGCTCGTCCTCCTGGTCGGGCTGGTGCTTGTCGCCATCTACTTCTCCATGCGTCACCACATCAGGATCGCCAACACCTTCCCGACCGAGGCCGATGTGAGGGCCGAACGCCGCAAGGTGGCCACGCCGGACGGTTCCGAGCCCGAGGAGTGACTCACAGCTGCTGAGTGTGCTCGACCTGAACCTATCGGGCACCGTACCCGCACGTTCGAGCTGTCGACGCCGATCACCTGAGCGCTGACCGGCACGGTGCTCACGCTCCAGGGCTCGGCGGCCAGGCACGCGCCTGAGCCGCGTCGCCTGTCAACCGGCCGAGTGGGCTGCACGTCTGACTCATGAGAGCGCCGACCGCGCGACCAGTCAGGGAGCGCCACAACCCCCGCGCTCGGAGGCGACACCATGAGCACCATCGGTCCAGGAACCACCCACCGGACCACCCCCGACCCTCTGACACCCCATCCGCGTCCCGGCTCTTCGCGCAGCGTGCCGCGGTGGCTGGTCGCCGTCGTCGCGGCCGTGGCACTGATCTGCGGCGGGACGGCGGTCGGGATCTACTTCGCGGTCCGCGACAACACACCGGGTCTTGCACCAGTCACCACGGCCCCTGCCGCCTCCGTGACGCTGCCGACCGGTGCCCCCAGCACCCTTCCGCAGGCATCGGCGACGTCAGCGGCCACGTCGTCGGCTGCCGGCTCGGTGAGCGCCATCCCGGTGTACTACGTCGCGGATGTCGCCAACGCGCCCAGGCTGTACCGGGAGTTCCACTCCCTGGCCGTCCTGAACGGGAGCCCGGCCCTGACGGCGGTGACGGAGATGCTCCGCGGCACCCCCGTCGACCCGGACTACTCATCGTTGTGGCCGAAGACCGTGACCGTGCGCTCCCTGACCATCTCCGGTGACGTGGCGACGGTCGACCTGAGCGGCTTCGTGGCGGTCGGCTCGTCCTTCGAGGTCGCGTCCGTCCAGCAGCTCGTCTACACGGTCACCGCAGCCGAACCGTCGGTGCATCAGGTACGCCTGCTCGTCAACGGTGCGGTCCCCTCGTCCGGGCACATGGACTGGTCGCGACCCATCAGCCGCGCCGACGCCCTCGGCACCCAAGCCAACGTGTGGATCCTCGCGCCGACCCAGGGCGCCACGGTGACCTCGCCGGTGACCGTGTCCGTGTGGGGGACCGGGTTCGAGGGCAACGTCCCGCTGAAGGTCTACCAGGGGCAGCGCCTCGTGGCGTCCACGTTCGTGACCACCATGATGGGCGGCTTCGCCCAGGCGCAGACGACGATCCAGCTGCCGCCGGGGACCTATGA
>DAIEHO010000122.1 GCA_027353565.1 Propionibacteriaceae bacterium | reverse complement strand
GACCGGCAGGCCGGCCCGGTTGATCTCCCACACCAGCACCACATGGTTCCCGCTCGACGCCGAGATCGTCATCGACGAGTCCACGATTCCCTGCAGGTTCCCGCTCATCGGACGGTAGTAGTCCACCGCCAGAGCACTCGGGCCCGCGAACACCAGGCCCTCAGCAGTCACCTGCGGAGCCCTGTCCTCCGTGAACCATCCGCCCGTCGGGGTACAGCTGACGGGGGTCACGGACGCCGCAGGCGCGGCGGCGGCACGCGTCGCGGACGCGAAGCTCTGCCCGCTCACCAGAACGGCGACGGATAAGGCCGTGAACAGGAAGCGTCTCAATGCTCCTGTGCTCACGTGCGCGGAGAACGTACTGCTGTGTCTCATAAGGGGTTCCTTTGGGCGGGCCTGCGCAGGGACGACTCACCGAGTCGCCTGACGGCACAGTGAACCGCGAAACCCAGGGCGGTGCGCACCGTTCGGCGGCGGCCATACGAACCCGTACACGCCTGCGCGGGGGCCCACCTCCCGCGCGCTCGGGAGCGACGAACGCCGACCGGTAGCGGGCGCTCTCCGCCGGGGTCAAAGGATCTCCGAGCCGCGCGCAGAAGCCCGTGCCGGCATCCGTTTCCCACGACGAGGAGGCCGCCGGAAACCCTCTGGAGCCCCCATGCGGACAGGGCCACGTCCTGAGTGGGGCTTGGGCGCCTCTCTGACGAGGCCACGTCTACGGATGGCTCGTTGTGAGGACGAGATGGATGGCGATCACGATGGACAAGGTGATGTCGAGCGCCACGGCTGCCCAGATGACGTAGCGCTGACGACGCACCCGTTGGCTCATCCGCTGGTCGATCTGACGCCGCCTGGCGAAGTACTCCGCGCTTGCTCTCAGGAAGTCCCGCTCCGACTCGGTCAGCGGTGGGACCCTCCAGGTTCTGGCGATCATCTCCTGAAGCCCCAAGACGGTGCTCACCGGTGTGAGGAGCTCGTCAGATCGTTCGTTGTCGTTCCAGGCCTGCGTGGCGTTCCTCAGGACGTTGAGGGCGCGGAGACTGTCGCGATCCTCGGCGACCAAGTCGGTCAGACGACCCCAGCTCGTCAGGATCGCGTCATGGCTGATCTGCACTCTGAGCACATCCGAGACCGACACCAGCCGCTCGTCGATGAACGGCCTGAGCAGGAGCATCTGCTCCCGTGTGAGGTCCGCCACGTCCACGGCACGTCGCCTCACGGCCAGCTTCTCGACCTGTACGAGCGTGAGGAGCGTTGCCCGTACGCGATCGGAGTCGCTCTCGGGCAACGAGGCGTACACACGCTCCGCAAGGCTGTTGATGCTGCCCGCCAGGCCACCGTTCGCGAGATATCCAGCACTCGACATCACGCCCCCACTGCTTCGGCCGGCCCACGTCATCATGAGGGTGTTCGAGAGGAGCGGGAGCACTCCTTTCGTCAGAGTCCGGCCATCGACAGAGAGCCCCAGATCGTGCAGGACCAGCTCCACCAGGCCCTCCTCCACCGTTGCGCCGAGGATCTCGCACGGCCGTCGGATGACCTCTCGCGCGTCGCTCCTCGTCAGGGGCCTGATCATGAACGGCCGGCTGACCGGCTCCGCGAGTGCAGGTATCTCAGCAAGGCGTGCAAAGGCGTCGGGCCTGACCGCAGCCACGACGACGACGCCCGGGGGAACGTTCTGAAGGCCGGCGAGCTGGTGCGCCGGCGCATCCTCCAAGCTGTCCTCGACCTGGTCGACGATCCACAGCTCAGGACCCGACGTGATGGCCACAGCCTCCGGCAGGTCGTCAAGGGACAGGAAGCGCGGGAACCATCCTTGAAGCGCGCCCGAGTCCAGGCACGCGTGCCCCACCAGGCCCGCCCCCAGCAACGACGACTTGCCGGAACCGGATCCTCCGACGACGAAGATGACGTGCGCCCCGGAGTCGCGGGCTGCCTTGACAGCCGCTGCCAGCCTCTCCGTCTCCGCGTCACGGCCGAAGAAGAGGTCCGCGTCGCCCGGACCGTACGGGGCGAAGCCGACGTATGGACACCTCCCCTGCTCCGCACGCTGTGGCTCCTCGGCGCCCATCCACAGGGAAGGTGTCAACCGGTGCTCGAGGCCCAGAGAACTGGCCAGCCTCGCGAACTCACTCTGCAGGGCCGGCGTGGGGAAGTACCGGCCGCTCAACCAGCCTTGAACAGTGGCGGTGGCGACGCCCGCGACGCGGGCTGCCGCACGGACGGACATATGGTGTTCGATCCGTGCCACGTTGAGTGCCTCTGCAAGGGACGTACGTTCCTGTGAGAGCGCACCGTTCATACACGAAGAGTCTCAGACACCTCAGGGGGTATGCGCCGCGGGGTGCCGAAAGTACTGGCGTGCTGACGATCTTGCCGGTGCCAGGGGCTCGAAGAGCCGCCTCGGCCGTGCCGCCCGCCGTCCAGACCGATGGGGTCGCAGTCACGTCGACCTACCGTCGCCGTGCCAAGCGCCGATTGTGCGACGAGGCCGTACTAGCCGACGACGATCAGTACGGCTCGCTTCTCGGCCGCCGACTGGAGGTAGAACCTGCGGAGCTTCTCGAACGCGGGGACGACCTTCTTCTCGAGGACGTCCGGGTCGCCCCAGATCGGCGGGTAGACGCTGGCGTCGAGCATCTGGTCGATGTCGAACGCGTCACGCACGTCGTCCGCGGTCACGGGGTCGAGCGCGGTGGCGATCTTCTCGACGGCGTTGGCGTCGATGATCCGTACAGGGTGACCGGGCTCGCTCGGCAGCTCCGTACCACCGAGGATCGCGTCCTCGGCGCCACTGGGGATGTCCTCACCCGCGGCGAGGAGCCACTTCAGCCCGTGCCAGGTGGTCTTGAGCTCGATGTGCTGCTTGCCGGGTACGGCTGCCAGCTGCGTCGCTGCAGTCGGGTCGGCTACCAGCTGGGCGCGCTCCTCGTCGTTGAGGCTGCGCGCGACCCATGGCATGGGCATAGTGCCTACTTCCAGAGAGTGGCAAGGCTGAACGCGGCTGCGATCAGGCCCATGGCGATGAGGATGTTCCAGTTGCCCAGGGTGTTCATGAGGGGCACCATCGTCCCGGCGATGTAGTAGACCACCAGCCATGCCACGCCGACGAGGCCAACCGTGATGAACAGCGGCGGGACCCAGGCACGCTGACCGGGCATGATCGTACGACGCTGCTTGATCTGACGATCTTCGGCGAGATTCTGAGCCTTCTTCAGCTTCCGCTTCTCGTCGGCAGCCTTCCTCGTCTTGGACTCCGGCACGCCGCACCTACCTTCCTGTCCGCACTAGGGTAGTCAATGCCGCCCCCCGGAGCAGCATCGGCGGCACCGAGGGACCGTCGTCCGCGAGGAGATCCATGTCACGTCGCCCCGCAGCAGCCGTACGGCGAGCTGTGGTCCGCGCTCTCATCGCGGCGAGGGACGGGCGGCGGACGGCAGCGGGCAGGCTCCTGACGGTCGTCGTCATCGCGCTCGCCGGCTTCATGATGGCGTCCGCGGCCGTCGCGGCCCGTGGCCAGGACCTGCGGCCGAACCGGAACACGGACCTCATCGAGCTCGTGCGAGCCCAGGCGTCACGCAACGTCGACCTCGCCAAGCAGGTCAGCGACCTCCGCGCCGAGGTGGACAGGCTCTCGACGGAGCAGGGGGGTGCCGTCGTCGACACCTCAGCCGGCGCCGCCGCTGCCGGGCTCACCGCGGTGAAGGGCCCGGCCGTGTCCGTGACGCTCACGGACGCTCCGGCGAACGTGAAGCCGATCGGCGTCGCCGAGGAGCTCCTCATCGTCCATCAGCAGGACATCCAGGCCGTCGTCAACGCCATGTGGCGGGGCGGCGCGGAGGCGATGAGCATCCAGGGGCAGCGCGTCACCTCCCGTACGGGCATCAAGTGCGTCGGGAACAGCGTCCTGCTCCACGGCATCCCGTACGCACCGCCGTACATCCTGGTTGCCATCGGCGACCAGCAGGGGATCGAGCAGGCGCTGGCCGGCTCCGCCTACCTGCAGGCGTACCGCCAGTACACCGACCGGTACGGGCTGGGCTACGCCGAGAAGCGCATCAACGACGTGACGCTCCCCGCGTACACGGGCGCCGTCGACCTCGGCTACGCGAAGCCCGCAGCCAAGTAGCCGCGTCGCCCCCGGGTCCGCGGAGGTGGTCCCCGGTCAGCGGAAGTGGTGTCGGTGTGCCCGCGTCGGGCTACTTCACCGCCATCAGCGGGGCCAGGCCCTTTCCGCGTTCCACTGCCTCCGAGTCACCGCACTCGGCGAGCCACGTGGCGAGCATCTGGTAGCCGCCCTCGGTGAGGACCGACTCGGGGTGGAACTGTACGGACTCGACCGGGAGCCACTTGTGCCTCACGCCCATGATCACGCCGTCCGCGGTCCACGCCGTCACGTCGAGGTCGCCCGGCATCGACTCGGGGAGGATCGCGAGCGAGTGGTACCGGGTGGCGCGC
>DAIEHO010000078.1 GCA_027353565.1 Propionibacteriaceae bacterium | reverse complement strand
GAGCTGCTGAAGAGGGAGCACGACCTGTACGGGCTGCCGAAGGTCTCCTTCGCCACGGCCGACCACTTCTTCCGCGCACTCGAGCAGCGCGAGATCGAGCACACGCACGCCGGCGAGCTGTACCTCGAGACGCACCAGGGCACGTACACGACACAGGCGGCGATGAAGCAGGGCAACCGGCTCATGGAGCGGCTGCTCCACAACGCCGAGGCACTCGGGGCGATCGTGGGGCAGGACACGCGGGAGTCCCTCCTGCAGCCCTGGCGCGACGTGCTGCTGAACCAGTTCCACGACATCATCCCCGGCTCGTCGATCGAGCGCGTGCACAGGGAGGCGCGGGAGACGTACGCGCGGCTCGAACTGGAGCTCGGCTGCCTGATCGACAGGCTGGTCTGGCGGCTGCCGTCGGACAGCCACGGACCGTCCGCTCTGAACCTCACGTCGTTCCCCCGCGCCGAGCACCTGCAGCACGAGGGGCGGTGGTGGCGAGCCGAGGTCGGCCCGTACGCGGCGGCCTCGCTGCAACCGTTCGTGGCAACCGACGAGCTGACCGGCGACGGGGACATGATCAGCAACGGCATCCTCACGCTCAGGTTCTCCGACACCGGCGAGATCGCCTCGTGCCTCGACGCCGCCGGCACCGAGCACGCCGGCGCCGGACTCAACCGGCTCGTGCTCCACGACGACCCGTACCAGTTCCCGTTCGACGCCTGGGACATCTCGCCCGACTATGTGAAGAAGGTTCCGAAGGTCCTTCCGCTCACCAGCTCCGAGCCGTTCCGCGATGGTCCGGCGATCGGACGCCGCAACGTGTACGCGTTGCCCAACGGCACGGTCGAGCAGCGTGTGACCCTCGAGCAGGGCAGTGCCCTGGTGAGGTTCGACACCAGCGTCGAGTGGCACGAGACCCACCGGATGCTCCGCGCCGAGTTCCGGCCCACCAGGTACGGCGACACGGCGACGTGCGAGATCCAGTTCGGGCACATCTCCCGGCCGACGACCGAGCGCGACTCGATAGAGACGGCGCAGTTCGAGGTGTGCGCGCACAGATGGCTCGCGACCGAGGACATGTACGGGGGGTTCGCGGTGCTCAACGACGCGAAGTACGGCCACCGCGCCAAGAACGGCCTCATCAGCCTCAACCTTCTGCGCTCGCCCACGTTCCCCGACAAGACAGCGGACCGGGGGAGCCACCACTTCACGTACGCGTTCATGCCGTTCGAGCCCGGCGGACTCGGCTCGGTCGTCGCCGAGGGCTACCGGCTCAACAACCCGCTGCTGGTCGTCGAGGGTGCGCGGCTCGACAGCGTCGTCTCCACCGGTGACCCCGGGGTCGTGGTCGACACGGTGAAGACCGCCGAGAACGGCGGGGGAGTGGTGCTGCGACTGTACGAGAGCCTCGGCCGCCCGACCACGACGTCCGTGGTGACGTCCTTGGAACACGTGGGTGCGTACGAGACCGACCTGCTCGAGCGGCGTACGGGCGACCTTGATCTCGGTCGCGTGCCCTTCGGGCCGTTCGAGGTCAAGACCATCATGCTGGAGCGGTGATGGATCTCGTGGCCTCGCAGGTGAGCGAGCGCAGGCAGCATGTCTCGGTCGTCGTCGCCGGCTTCGGCCAGAACTTCATCCTCACGACCGTGACGACGTTCATCCTCGTCTACCTCCTGCAGTACGCGCACATCAGCGTCGCCGGCATGGCCGTCGTCACGGGCATCCTCACGGCGACCAAGGTCGTCGACGCCGTGAGCGACCCCATCATGGGCAGCATCGTGGACAAGACACGTACGCGGTGGGGCAAGATGCGCCCGTTCATCCTGTTCTCCGCCTTCCCCGTGGCGCTCCTGACGACGCTGCTCTTCGCCGTCCCTGACATCTCCGAGACCGGCAAGCTCGTGTTCTTCGGGGTCGTGTTCTTCCTGTGGGGCATCTCGTACACGGCCTGCGACGTCCCGTTCTGGGGTCTCATCGGCTCCGCGTTCCCCGACACGACGGAACGTACGGGGGTCATCTCGCAGGTGCGTGCGTACGGAGGCATCTCGCTCGGCCTCGCCACACTGGGGATGCCGTGGCTCGCGCAGCTGCTGAGCGGCGGGACGACGACGGGCACCGGCTGGTCGCTGGCCGTCGGCCTCTCGGCCTTCCTGGGGATGGGGCTGTATCTGCTGGCCTTCGTCAACACGCGGGAGAAGGCACGAACCGACGCCCGCGAGGGGCTGACGCTGCGCGTGCTGTTCACGACCTTGGGCCACAACACACCCCTGCTGCTCGTGCTGCTGGGCTCGGTGCTCGGCTTCGGCCGCTACCTCGTCCAGGCAGGTGGGGCAGTGTTCGTCATCATCGCCTACGGCAACGTGAACACGTTCACCCTTGTCGGTGCGTCGATCATCCTCGGCCTTGTGCTCGCGTCGTTCGGCACACCGCTGCTCATGAAGCGGCTCTCGAGCAAGCAGCTGATGATCTCGAGCACGCTGGTCGCCAGCGTCCTGTACCTCGGGATGTACCTGGCGGGCTTCGCCAACCTCGTCGCCCTGCTGGTCTTCATCTTCCTCACCGGCCTGACGCTGGGCATCTTCGGTGTGGTTCAGACGACGATGATCGCCGACGCAGTCGACGACGTGGAACGACGGACCGGGGTACGCAACGACGGGATCTCGTTCTCGACGCTCACGTTCGTGGCGAAGATCATGAACGCGCTCGCGGTGCTGGTCTTCGGCAGCTTCATCGTGCTGGCGCGCTACCAGGCCGGCGTCGTCGTGACCCCGCACATGCGTCAGATCGTCTGGGCAGCGATCGCGCTCGTCCCGGCCGTCAGCTGTCTCGTCTCCGCGGTGCCCTTCGCGTTCTACCGGCTCGGCTCTCGGACCGAACGCACCTGACGGTTCAGAACACCTTCCCCGGCGGGTGTCCTGTCGCCGAGCGGGGTGTTCTGCCGCCGCGGGCCCGCCGGATCACACCCGCGCGACGGCAGAGCGGTGACTCGGCTGAGTCGTACCGGCGGCTTGTCGGCGGCGACCTCTAGAGTGACGCGGGTGCCGACCGATCTGACGACAGCCCACGAGGTGCTGCGCGCGACGTTCGGCTACGACTCGTTCAAGGGCGACCAGGAAGAGGTCATCAACCACGTCGTCGCCGGGGGCGATGCGCTCGTCCTCATGCCCACCGGCGGCGGGAAGTCGCTGTGCTACCAGATCCCCGCGCTCGTACGGCCGGGCGTCGGAGTGGTCATCTCGCCTCTGATCGCGCTCATGCACGACCAGGTGACCGCGCTTGAGGCGCTGGGCGTGCGGGCGGGCTTCCTCAACTCGACACAGAGCCTCGACGAGCAGCGCGACATGGAACGTGCGGCTCGCGCCGGCGAGCTGGACCTGGTGTACCTCGCACCCGAGCGGCTCGGTCTCGTGCGCACCCAAGAGTTCCTGGACCAGCTCCAGATCTCGCTGTTCGCGATCGACGAGGCGCACTGCGTCTCGCAGTGGGGCCACGACTTCCGTCCGGACTACCTGCGGCTCTCGATGCTTCGGGACCGCTGGCCGACGGTCCCGCGGATAGCGCTCACGGCCACCGCACCCCCCGCGGTCCGGCGCGAGATCATCGAACGCCTCGGGCTCGAAGGGGCCCGCACGTTCGTGGCGAGCTTCGACCGGCCCAACATCCGTTACCGCATCGAACCCAAAGCCCAGCCAGTCGCCCAGCTCGTACAGCTCATCAGGGAGGAGCACGACGGCGACGCGGGGATCGTCTACTGCCTGTCGCGCGCCTCGGTGGAGCGGACGGCCGAGGCGCTGGTACGCGAAGGGATCACAGCCCTTCCTTACCACGCAGGTCTCCCGGCGGAGGTCCGGTCGGCGAACCAGGGGAGGTTCCTGCGCGAGGACGGCGTCGTCATGGTGGCGACG
>DAIEHO010000066.1 GCA_027353565.1 Propionibacteriaceae bacterium | reverse complement strand
GTCGTCGGTGAACTCGCGACCGTCCGCGGCGGCGTGGGAACGGACGAGTGCCTCGCGGTCGAAGCCCTGCGGAGTCTGCACCGCACGCAGGCCGCTCCGGTCGACGACGACGCTGCCTGACTCGTCGACCTGACGGATCGTGTCGCTCACGGGCACGACGGGGATCACGGCTGCGGCCCCGGCTCGTACAGCGTCGACCACGCCACGGACGACCTCGACCGGGACGAGTGGACGCGCCGCGTCATGGACCAGGACGACAGCTGCTGCAGGCAGGGCCCGCAGTCCTCTCGACACCGACTCCTGGCGGGTGGCGCCGCCGACGACGAGACAGTACGGGATCGGCGCATCCCTCAACGCCGACGTGAACACGTCCTGGAGCCCGTCGCCGATCACCACGACGACCTCGGTCACCCCACCGGCGGCCAGCGCGTCGACCGACCAGCTGACGAGCGGGCGTCCTGCGAGGGCTCGCAACGCCTTGGGCACCCCACCCCCCAGGCGAACGCCAGAGCCGGCCGCCACCACGATGGCGACGACCGGCTGTGCAGGCGTGTTCTGGGTCACTACGAGGCGAGCACCTCGTCGAGGAGGACCTCGGCCTTCTCGTCGGTGACCTTCTCGGCGAGCGCGAGCTCGGAGACGAGGATCTGGCGGGCACGGGCGAGCATGCGCTTCTCCCCGGCTGACAGTCCACGTTCGCGGTCGCGACGCCACAGGTCCCGCACGATCTCGGCGACCTTGATGACGTTTCCGGAGCGGAGCTTCTCGGCGTTGGCCTTGAAGCGACGCGACCAGTTCGTCGGCTCCTCGGTGTGCGGTGCCCTCAGGACGGAGAAGACAACCTCGAGCCCGTCAGCATCGACCACGTCGCGTACGCCCACGAGGTCGAGGTTGCAGGCTGGGACTCGTACGATGAGATCGTTCTGACCGACGATGCGGAGGACGAGATATAGCTTGTCCTCGCCTTTCATCTTGCGGGTTTCGATGTCTTCGATCACTGCCGCCCCATGGTTCGGGTAGACAACGGTTTCGCCGACTGTGAAAGTCATGACAGGTAGACCCCTTCCTGGCTTCAAGTTTAGCACGCTCACAAGTGCATTCGCCCTAGCCGCAGCGAGGTTGGGGTCTTGACAGACGGCCGACCTCTGTGCTTGTCGTGGCCAACGTCGCGCTGACTAGGTGGTTTCTTGGGACGAGTCCGGCTCAGGGTCCGGTCAGGGTGCTGGCGGAGGCCTCCAGGAGGGGCTTGGATCAAGGAAGAATCAACCGTACGTCGGCTCGTCCGAGAACAACGACGAGACCGACTCCCCACTCGTGATCCGCCGGATCGCCTCCGCGAACAGGGGGGCGACGCTGATCACCTCGAGGTTGTCGACACCGTCCCGCTTGGGCACGGTGTTCGTCGTGACAACCTCCACGAGGTCGGGCTGGGCGTTGAGCCTCTCAGCCGCCTTGCCGGTGAACAGGCCATGGGTGCAGACCGCGCGGATCTCGCCGACTCCGATCTCGCGCAGCTTGTCGATCAACTCGATCGTCGAGCCCGCGGTGGCGATCTCGTCGTCGAGCACGAGGACGTCCTTGCCCGCGACGTCGCCGACGATCGCGTCGATGACCACCCGGTCGTCGGCGAGGCGGCGCTTGGACCCGGCTGCGACACCGACGTTGAGCTCGCGCGAGAAGTGGTTCGCCATCTTGGCGCTGCCGAAGTCCGGGGAGACGACGACCGTGTTGGACAGGTCACGGGTACGGAAGTGGTCCGCGAGCACCTTGGTCGCGTCGAGGTGGTCCACCGGGATGTCGAACATGCCGTGCACCTGCGGTGAGTGCAGCGCCATCGTCACCACCCGGTCGGCGCCCGCGGTCTTCAGCAGCTGCGCGATGAGCCGGGCGCCGATGGAGATGCGTGGCGCGTCCTTCTTGTCCGAGCGTGCGTAGGCGAAGTGCGGGATCACCGCCGTGATCTGCGCCGCCGATGCGCCGCGGGCGGCGTCGATCATCAGGAGCAGCTCGACGAGGTTCTCCTGAACCGGCGGTACGAGCGGCTGGATGATGAAGACGTCGCGCTTGCGGCAGTTGTCGCGCAGCTGGACCTGGAGGCAGTCGTTCGAGAACCGCGTGGTCCGCGAGGGCGCCACCTCGGTTCCGAGGATCGCGCAGACCTCCTCGGCGAACGAACGGTGCGCCGACCCCGAGAACACGGTGATGTCACTCACGTGGCACGAGGATAGAGGACGATCCCGCCTGTTCCCGACGCGGTCCATCGTGCCCGGGGCACGATCAGGCGCGCGACCCGTCGTACAGGTCGTGCCGGTCGTGGCCCGACGCCGCGGCCACGGCCGCTGCCGCCGCGGAGCGCTTCTCCC
>DAIEHO010000058.1 GCA_027353565.1 Propionibacteriaceae bacterium | reverse complement strand
TGAAGACCTCCTTGATCGCTTTCGCGATCAGCGGGGCGATCGAGAGGACCGTCAGGCACTCGATGTCGACCGACGGGTCGATCGGGAGCGTGTTGGTGACGATGACCTCTTTGAACGCCGAGCGGTTGAGGCGGTCGGCGGCGGGTCCCGACAGCACCGCGTGCGTCGCCGCGGCGATGACTGCCTTCGCGCCACGGGCCATCAAGGCGTCCGCCGCGAGACAGATCGTGCCGGCGGTGTCGATCATGTCGTCGACGAGCAGGCAGACCCTGCCCTCGACCTCGCCGACCACTTCGTGCACGGCGACGGTGTTCGCGACGTTCGGGTCGCGCCGCTTGTGGATGATGGCGAGGGTGCAGCCGAGCTTGTCCGTCCACTGGTCTGCCATGCGGACACGGCCCGCGTCCGGCGACACGACGACGAGGTCCTCCTCGCCGTACTTCTTGGCGACGTACTCACTGAGCAGCGGCATCGCGTGCAGGTGGTCGACGGGTCCGTTGAAGAAGCCCTGGATCTGGGCGGCGTGGAGGTCGACGGACATGATGCGGGTGGCTCCTGCCGCCGCGTACAGGTCCGCCATCAGCCTCGCCGAGATGGGCTCGCGACCGGCGTGCTTCTTGTCCTGACGGGCGTAGGGGTAGAACGGCGAGACGACGGTGATCCGCTTCGCCGACGCACGCTTCAGCGCGTCGACCATGATCAGCTGCTCCATCATCCACTCGTTGACCGGAGCATGGTGGGACTGGATCACGAAGGCGTCAGACCCTCGTACGGACTCCTCGAACCGTACGTAGATCTCCGAGTTCGCGTACGTGACGGCGCGCATGGGCACCAGGTCGACGTCGAGGATCGAGGCCACCTCGTTCGCCAGCGCCGGGTGTGACCGGCCCGCGAACAACATCAGGCGCTTCTGATCCTTCTTCGTCAGACCGGTGCTCACTGATGTTCGCCCTTCTTCGCCCGGAGGGCTTCGTCGGCTGCTGCCTCGGTCTTGGAGCCGGGTCGTCTGCTGGCGACCCAACCGTCGATGTTGCGTTGTCTCGACCTGGCGATCGCGAGCTCGCCGGGCCCCACCTCGTCGGTGATCGCCGAACCGGCGGCCACGTACGCGCCGTCCGCGACGGTCACGGGAGCCACCAGCACCGAGTTGGACCCGATGAAGGACGCCTTGCCCACCGTCGTCCTGCTCTTCGTGACCCCGTCGTAGTTCGCGAAGATCGTGCCGGCCCCGATGTTGGCTCCGTCCCCGACCTCCGCGTCTCCGCAGTACGTGAGGTGCGGCACCTTCGCGCCCTCCCCGATCGTGGCGTTCTTGGTCTCGACGAACGCGCCGATCTTGCCGTGGGCTCCGAGCCGGGTACCGGGACGCAAGTATGAGAAGGGGCCGACCTCGGCGCCGTCGCCGATGACCGACAGCGTGGCGTGGCACGCCACGAGGTGGGCACCCGCCCCCACCTCGACGTCGGTGAGCATCACGTCCGGGCCGATCGTCGCACCCTCGGCGACCGACGTGGCGCCGCGGAGGATCGTGTTCGGCAGCAGGGTCACGTCCTCGGCGAGGTCGACGGTGTCGGCCACCCACGTGGTGTCCGGGTCCATGACCGTGACGCCCGCCTGCATCCAGCCGATGAGGATGCGGCGGTTGAGCTCCTTCGAGAGCACAGCCAGCTGGACGCGGTCGTTGACGCCCTGGGTCTGCCACGGGTCGTCGATGAGGTGCGCCCCCACCGGACGGCCGAGACGGTTCGCGTACCCGATCACGTCCGTCAGGTACATCTCACCCTGCGCGTTGTCGGTACCGAGCTCAGCGAGCCCGTCACGGAGCGTCGCGGCGTCGAAGACGTAGATGCCCGAGTTGATCTCGCGGATGTCGCGCTCGTCGTCGGTCGCGTCCTTCTCCTCGACCACCCGTGTCACGCGGCCGTGCTCGCGCACGATCCGGCCGTAGCCGGTGGGCGTGTCGATGACGGACGTCAGCACGGTCACGGCGTTCGCGGCGGCCCGGTGCTCCGCGACGAGGCCGGCGAGCGTCTCGCCGGTCAGCAGCGGTACGTCTCCGTACGTGACCACGACCTCGCCGGACAGGTCCTCGAGTGCCTCCAGCCCGACCCGTACCGCATGGCCCGTGCCGAGCTGGGGCTCCTGGACGGCCTGGACCGCGTATGGGGCGATCTCGTGCAGGTGTGCGGACACCTGCTCGCGTTCGTGGCCGACGACCACGACGAGGTGGTCGGGCTCGAGGGAGGTGGCGGCGGTGATCGCGTACGACAGCATCGAGCGCCCGCACAGCTCGTGAAGGAGCTTGGACCGCTTCGACTTCATCCGCGTCCCGCCTCCGGCTGCGAGGACGACGACGGCGGTCACACCAGCGCTGGCATCGTGGGACACGCGCGCTCCTTTGCTAGTGGCTCTCGCTCCCCGGGTAGGAGTCGAACCTACGTCGCTTGATCCTGATTCAAAGTCAGGCGGGCCCTGCCGGCAGACCAACCGGGGAATGCGAATCGGATGGGTCCCGAGTCGGGACCAACTCTATAGAACCATCCGGGTGCTCGTCTCCTTACTGCGCCCTTACCTCACGACCGCGGCGACCGCCTCGCTCACGTAGCCGAGGTTGGCGTCGTTGAGCGCCGCGATGCACAGCCGCCCCGAGTCCGTGCCGTACACGCCGAACTCGCTGCGCAGCCTCAGCATCTGCTCCCTGGTGAGCCCCGAGTAGCTGAACATGCCGACCTGGTCGGTGATGAAGCTCATGTCCTCCGTGACGCCGGCGGCGGCGAGACCCGCCACGAGCCCGGACCGCATCGCCTTGATCCGGTCGCGCATGCCGCCCAGCTCCTGCTCCCACAAGGCACGGAGCTCGGGATCGGTGAGCACGTGCGCCACGATCGCGGCACCGTGGGTCGCCGGGCTCGAGTAGAGGGTGCGGATGATGACCTTGATCTGGCTGAGCACCCGCTTCGCCTGGGCGGCATCGGTCGTGACCACCGACAGGCCGCCGACGCGCTCCCCGTACAGGCTGAACGACTTCGAGAACGAGGTCGCGACGAGGAAGCTCAGGCCGGCGTCGATCACCTTGCCGACGACGTACGAGTCCTCGCTGAGGCCCTCCGCGAACCCCTGGTAGGCCATGTCGAGGTACGCCACGAGCCCACGGGCGCCGACGGTGGAGATGACGCGGTCCCAGTCGGCCGGCGTCAGCTCGTACCCGGTCGGGTTGTGGCAGCGCGCGTGAAGCACGACGATCGTGCCCGGCGCCGCTGCCTCGAGGTCGGAGACCATGCCGTCGACGTCGACACGCCGGTTGACCGCGTCGTAGTAGCGGTACGTGGCGACCGGGAAGCCGGCACGGGTGAACAGCGCCTGGTGGTTCTCCCACGACGGGTTCGAGACCAGCACCGTCGCGTCCGGGTTGCTGAGCTTGAGCAAGCCGGCGCCGATGCGAAGGCCGCCGGTACCGCCCAGCGCCTGGACCGTCACGACCCGCCCTTCGGCGACCACGGCGGACTCGGCGCCGAAGATCAGCTCCTTCATCGCGGCCACGTACGCCGGCATGCCGTCGATCGGCAGGTAGCTGCGCGGCCTCTCGGCCTTCGCGAGCGCCGCCTCGGCGACC
>DAIEHO010000056.1 GCA_027353565.1 Propionibacteriaceae bacterium | reverse complement strand
AGGCGTCGACGATCCACACGATGCGGCCGTTGACGATTGCCGGGTAGATGTCCGAGTCGGTGGTCAGCCACGGGGCGACGTCCTGGACGCGCTGGGCGGGCGTGCGGTCGTACAGGATCCGGGAGCTGCTGTTCACACGGTCGGACAGGAGAAGGTTGAGGTCCGCGAACCGCGTCGCGTAGAGAGCCTTCGTGAACACGTTCCCGATGCCGACACCACCCGCACCGTCGTAGGTCTTGAACTGCTCGCCCGTCGCGTCTCCGCCGCCGGGGGTGTCGAACTCGATCGGCGCCTGGCCCGGCTCACGGCCCACCACCACGTAGTTGTCGGCGAGCTCGCCGTAGTAGATCCGGGGCTGGGCGGCCGTCAGGACGCCGATCGTCGGGATGTCGGCGGCCAGCCACTGCGGCTCGCCCCCGGCCTGGCGTCGGTTGCCGTACGCGGCCACGAGTCCGTACCCATGGGTGTAGACGGTGTGCAGGTTGTTCCACTGCTTGTTCTGCAGACCCGCCTGGTCCATCTCGCGCGCCGCGATGACGACGTCGGTCATGGTGCCGTTGATCTTGTAGCGGTCGACATCGAGGACAGGGGCGAAGGAGTAGTAGCCCCGCACCTGCTGCAGCTGCTCGAACGTGTCGCGCACCATCGAGGGGTCGATCAGCCTGATGCCCGGCAAGGTCGCCGCGTCAGCCGAGAGCTGTCCTGCGTCCGCGCTCGTCGTGGCGGAGTAGTCGTAGATCTGCGTGTTCGCGACGCCGTACGCGTTCCGGGTCGCCGTGATGTGGTTCTGGATGTACGGGCGTTCCTTGTCCGGCTCGTCCGGCTTCACGGAGAACGACTGGACCACCGACGGGTACGCAACGCCCACGATCAACGACGAGACCACCATGAGGATGGCGGCGGTGACCGGGACGCGCCACCCGGGTCGTCGCGCGTAGACGAAGAAGGTGACAGCGGTGAGCAGGCAGATGACCGCCACGACCGTGTGCGCGGTGATCTGTGCGTGGTCGCCGGTGTACGTGAGGCCGTCGAGCAGCGTGGACGACTGGAGCTCCTCGCCGAAGCGGTCCAGGTACGCGCTGACGCCGAACGAGAGAAGCGTGAGGCCGGCCAGCACGGAGATCTGCGCGTGAGCCCGGCGCGTGCCGAGGGCGGGACGGCTCTGGGAGCTGAGCACCCCCATGGCGAAGTTCAGGACGAAGGCGATCGCCAGGCAGAGGAACAGCACGCCGAGGGCGAACGAGTTGAGGTAGCGGTACCACGGGTACTCGAACACGAAGAACGAGATGTCCAGCCCGAACCGAGGGTCGTTGGTGCCGAACGCGGTGCGGTTGACGTAGGCGAGGAACAGCGACTTCGCCGACGTCCCCGTGATGCCCGCCATGATCCCGAAGAAGACCGAGGGAACGGCGATGGCCAGCCGGAGCCGGCGCCCGAGGAGGTCCCGGTAGCGGTTGAGCAGCGCACTGTTCGTACGGGCCGAACCGCGGATCTCTCGGGTCGACGACACCATCGTCACCGCGACGGCAACCCCCATGACCAGCCCGAAACCGCAGAACAGGCCCACCGATGTCCAGAGCTGCGTCGTGAAGACCGTGCCGTAGCCGAGCTGGAAGTACCACAGCTTGTCCGTCCAGACCTGGGCGAACGTGGCGAACAGGTATCCGAGGACGATCAGGCCGATGATCGTCGGTATGAGCGCACGACGCCGAGTACGACCAAGCGAAGGGCTGGACACAGCGGTGCTCCTTGCGTGAGGTTCAGTCGTCCAATGTAGCGAGCAGCGCTGTGGAGAGTCCCGGGGCCAGGTTCTCTCCGCCGAGCAGCTCGGACGGATCGCTGCGGACCCGTGCGACAGCGTGCCTCTCGCCCGTACGCAGAACGCCCGTCACGAGCCTCAGCTCCTGGCGCTGGGGGTGGTTCGAGACCGCCTCGCCGGCGTCGTCCGGGTCGTCGGGCAGGTCGGCCTCGTACTGCGACGGCAGGAAGGCCCGCTCGACGCAGAGGATGCAGCCGACCACCGTGGGTGGCCACGCGAGGTGAGCCAGTGCCTCGAACAAGGGAAGGCCGTTGTGGAAGTCCTCCTGCTCGATGCTCGACAGGTCTCCCTCCAGGTGCTCGGAGCCGATCTGCCCCGCGAGCTCGGGGGCGGCTTCGAGCAGCTCGTCAGTCGGTACGAGGGCGAACAGGCGAGAGGGCTGGTCCCAGCCTGATCGTCCGACGTGGCGCTCGACCTCGAGGACGGCCGCCGCCAGTGCGTCGCTCAGCATGCCGGTGGACGCTGCGAGGAGTGGGGGTCGAGCGCGAGCGGAAGCGCGTCGATGGCTTCCTTGAGGGTGCTGACCTTGACGAGCGTCATGGTGGAGGTGACCCCGATCGTGTCCTGGCAGTTGTCGGCCGGTACGAAGAAGACCTTGGCCCCCGCAGCCTGGGCTCCGGCGATCTTCTCCTGGATGCCGCCGATGGCACCGACGATGCCGGTGGCGCTGATCGTTCCCGTGCCGGCGACGACGCTGCCGCCGATGAGATCACCAGGCGTGATCCTGTCGTAGATGGCGAGCGCCATCATGAGCCCTCCCGACCCGCCACCGACGCTTGGGTCGATGTTGAGCTTGATGCTGGGCGCGTACGAGTAGCCGGTGTCGAAGTTGGCGCCGATGGTGGCCACCCTTCCGTCGCTGCTCGACCCCACGGTGTCGATGGTGACCGAGAGCCGGGCGTTCTGACGCTGAAGCTGGATGACGACCTTCTGGCCGACACCCTTCTGCTTGATGCGGGCGACCACGTCGTCACTGCTGGTCACTGCGACGTTGTCCACCATGAGGATGAGGTCGCCCGGCTGAAGCTTGTCGTTCGCGGGTCCGGAGACACGTACGGAGGTGACCATCGGGAGCTCCTGGACGGGCTGGCCGGCCTCACGGAGCGCCGCGACGATCGCGTCGAACTGAGCAGTGTCCATCAGCGTCTTCTCGTCGTCGGCCACCTGGCTCGCGGACTTGCCCGGCGCGTAGATGAGGTCGCGCGGCAGGACGTCGCGGTTCGGCATCACGTAGTCGAACAAGGCCTCCGGCAGGCTGAGTGCCGCATCGGCCCGCGTCTGGCTCACCGTCGTCATGCGGATCTCGCCCGTCGTCTTGTACGTGGGGATACCGCTGATCTGGATCACCGGCGCGCCGTCGGTCCCCGCTCCCAGCACGTTGTACGTGGTCCCGGGAGTCCAGGCGACGAACGGGATCGGCGCGAACGCGATGACCGCCGCGAGGGCGATGAAGACGACAGAGGACACGACCGCCGTCCAGGTCTGACGGGTCACCGGCACACCTCGGCTGTCGCGGGCAGGCTGCGTCGGGCTTCCCCGAAGTGATGACGGCGCAACATGCCATGCAATCTACCCGAGTGACGCGCCGGCACGCGTCGGAGAGCTCGCACCTGGGTCACGCGGGTAGGCTTCTAGATGCTTTCGACGAAGGAGCCGCCCATGGTCAACAGTCCCGACGACGACGAGGGCGACGAGGTGCCCGAGGGCCCCTTCGACAGTGAGAACCTGCCCTTCGAGCAGATCTTCGCCCAGCTCGGCATCCCGATGCCGCAGGAGGGTGAGCCGATCGACATACAGGCTCTGCTCGCCTCGCTGCAGAACGTCATGGCTCGGTCGGGGCAGTCGATGACGACCGACGGCGGTGGCGTGAACTGGGTGTTCGCCAAGGACATGGCCCGCAAGGTCGTCGCGGCGTTGGGACCGGACCCGACCCCCTCGAGCAGGCAGCGTCACGACATCGCCGACTCCGTCCATCTCGCCGAGCTGTGGCTCAACGACGCAACGGTCTTCCCCGCGGTCGCCGCGCCGCCCGCGGCGTGGAGCCGCGCGGAGTGGGTCGAGAGCACGATGTCGACCTGGCAGACGATGGTCGAGCCGATCGTCTCCACCATCGCGACCTCGCTCGGCGAGGTCATGTCCAAACGCATCAGCGATGAACCCGAGCTCGCCGGCATGCAGCAGATGTTCCAGCCGATGCTGCAGCAGTCGGCGTCGAGCATGTTCGGCGTCCAGTTCGGGCAGGCGCTGGGCAAGCTGGCCACGGAGGTCGTCTCGGGCACCGAAGTCTCCATGCCGCTGCTCCCCCGGCCACAGGTGGCGCTGCTGCCGACCAACCTCGCGGCCTTCGGCGAGGGTCTGGACCTGGCGGAGCGTGACGTGATGCTCTACCTGAGTCTGCGCGAGGCGGCGCGGCAGCGTCTGTTCGCCGACGTCGGCTGGCTGGGCCCGCAGCTGGTGGCCTTCGTCCAGCACTACGCCCGTGAGATCACCGTCGACCTGAGCGCCCTCGAGGACTCCTTCGATGGCATGGGTGGTGACCCGATGTCCATGAACGACCTGGCAGCGCTGGGCACCGAGATGGGCAGGAGCCTGTTCTCGCCACAGCGCACACCCGAGCAGGCCGAGGTCCTCGGCCGCCTCGAGACCCTCCTCGCCCTGGTGGAGGGATGGGTGGACGACGTCGTCGCCCAGGCGACGATCCGCTTCATGCCGAACGCGGGGTCTCTCGCAGAGACCATCCGTCGGCGGCGCGCCGCCGGCGGGCCCACGGAGCAGGTGTTCTCCTCGCTCGTAGGTCTTGAGCTGCGTCCGCGGCGCATGCGCGACGCGGCCAACCTCTGGGCCGCCCTGCGAGCCGCGCGTGGCGTCGAGGGACGCGACGCAGTCTGGCACCATCCCGACTCGATGCCCACGGCACGGGACCTGGACGACCCCCTCGGCTTCGTGACCGGCGATGTGAACCACAGCGGCGACGACCTGGACGCGGAGCTCGCGAAGCTGCTGGACGAGGAGCGCGGGGACTAGTACTAGTTCTCGCCGCGTGCCGACGGGTCGTCGGTCTCGTCCACCTCCGACGGCCACGACCCGTCAGGGCTTGTCTGCGCGTGCGCGACGCCCTGCAGGAAGCCCACGGCGCGGTCGTGAGCGGGGTACCGCCGCACCAGCTCGTGGAAGCGCTGGGAGTGGTTGGGCTCGGCAAGGTGGACCAGCTCATGGAAGAGCACGTAGTCGACCACCCAGCCGGGCATCGACCGGAGCCGGCTGCTGAGTCGGATCTCGCCGGTCGTCGTCGTGCACGACCCCCATCGGCGGTTCTGCCGCGTCGACCAGGCCACTGTCGCAAGACGTGGCAGCAGGTCCAGATCGGACGCATGCTCCTTGGCCAGGCGTCTGGCGGCCTGCTCGAGCGCCGCATCGCTTCGCCGTCTGCCGCCGGCCTCACGCGCCCGTACCCGCTCGACGAGCTTCGGCACGAGCCGCTCGTAGTCCCGCACCGGGAGCGTCGCGGGCACGACGACGACGATCTTGTCCCCGTCCCTGCGGGCCTGAAGGGTGCGTTTCCGCCGGGCGCTGCGGCGGATCACCACGTCCTGCGGTAGCTCCATCTCGAGACTCCTTCCGTGTGCGCACAGCATGACAGCCATCACCGACACCCGGCCTTGACCAGGGCTCCACGCCATCGATACTGTCTGTCGCGACAGGGTTCTCAGGTCGTCCGTTCGCAGGGGAAGGCAAACGGTTCGATCGAGAACCCTGTTTCACGCACCCGGAAGGGTCCTTCCCCGGTGCCGCGGCGGGAATTGTGGCGCGTCCGCGTGCGTTCGCCGCCAAGCCCCCGTAGAGTACGCAGCCAGGAAACACGACGGTGGTCACCCCAGACCGCCGTCGCGGACAAGGAGGAACTGTGGCTGACAAGACCTATACGGGTGAGTTCTACTGCGTGAAGTGCAAGGCTAAGCGCGAGGCGACCGGCAACATCGTTGTCAGCGAGAACGGCACCCGCATGGCGAAGGGCAAGTGCCCCGTCTGTGGCACCAACCTCAACCGGATCCTGGGCAAGAACTGATCCGGACGTAGAGCGTCTGGGGGCGGGACCTACTTGGGTCTCGTCCCCTTCGCGTGTCCGATGTTGTCCATCGACTCCCGATGTTGGCACTCTCGCGGCCGGCCTTCCGACGGTGGGGTCGACGCGTCAGCATGAGGCATGACCCTCCCCCACCTCACGACACCCACCCGCAGGGCACGCGGGGACATGGTCCTCGTCTGGCGTGACCGCACCGCCCTTCAGATCGGCATCGACGACGACGTGCTGGTGCTCGAGCCCGTACCGCGGGTGGCCGACTCCCTGCTTCGCTCCCTCACCCATCCCCACGACGCCACGCCTCTGACCGAGCCCACGGACATCGCCTGGCGCGAGTGGCTCCTTGCCCGGCTGGAGGAGCACGGGCGCCTCACCAGCGCCGCCATCGGCGAGCCGATCCGCATTCTCGGCAGCGGCAGGGTTGCCGGCCGGATCGCCTCCGCTCTGCTCGACCTCGGCAACACCGTGCACGTGAGGGACCCAGCACGCCACGACGAGACCAGGCCGAGCGGCGCCGAGCGTCTGGTGAGGCACCTGCAACGGGCGCCGGGTCGACAGCGACACCGGGCATCGATGGACACCGGTGGCCGGGTGGCGCTCACGGTCGTGTGCACTGGCACCTGCGAGCCCGACAGGAGCCTCACCGACGCGCTGGCCCGCGACGGCGAGCCGTACATCGTGCTCCGGACCCGACCCGGTAGGGCAGTCGCCGGGCCTCTGGTCGTACCGGCGGACACGTCCTGCCTGCGGTGCGCCGACCTGTGGCGTGCGGAGGCCGACCCCGTCTGGCCCCGTCTCGCAGCGCAGCTGGCCCACCGGCAGGCGCCTGACGACCCGGTCCTCGACACCTGGGTCACCGCCCTGGGGCTCGCCCAGAT
>DAIEHO010000020.1 GCA_027353565.1 Propionibacteriaceae bacterium | reverse complement strand
CGGCCGCCGAGCCACACCTCGCCTTGCCTCGACCCCGTCAGGAGGAGTAGAACACGGGGATCGTTCGGCAATGGTTAACAACAATTCGGTAAAGGCGATACCTCCGCCTCACGTCTGTAACACACGCGAGACAAACCCGTGGTCAAATGCTCCCGGTTCCTGGCGCTGAGTGTCCAAGCGAAGCGGGGGAGCACACTCAACTAGGAGGAAGCGTGAACAGACGTCTCGTCAAGCTCGCCGCCGTCACGTTCGTGGCCGGCACCCTGGCCCTCACGGGCTGTGGTTCACGAGCCGATACGTCGTCGACCGGCTCGGCGGCGACGAAGAAGGTCGCGAAGATCGGCGTCATCGCACCGCTGTCGGGGGATCTCTCCGCACTGGGCCTTGGCATCAAGAACTCGGTCGACCTCGCCATCAAGCAGGCCAACGCGGCGAACGCCATCCCCGGCTGGAAGCTCGAGATCTCCGTCATGGACGACCAGGCGACCCCTGACGTCGGCAAGAATGCGGCGACGAGCCTCTCCTCCGACGACCAGGTCGTGGGTGTCGTCGGCACCCTGAACTCCTCGGTCACCCAGAGTGTGACCCCGGTGCTCCAGCCGGCCCACATCGTCCAGATCTCGCCGGCCAACACGAACCCGACGCTGACCCAGGGTCAGGACCTCGCCAACCCGACGCGTCCGTACGACAACTACTTCCGCACGTGCACCACCGACGCCGTCCAGGGCCCGACAGCCGCCAAGTACCTGCTGAGCATCGGCATCAAGAACGTCGCCACGATCCATGACAAGAAGTCGTACGGCCAGGGCCTCGTCGAGGCGTTCACCAAGGCTTTCACGGCCGGCGGCGGGACCGTCGTCGCGGCTCAGACGATCAACCCCGATGACAAGGACTTCAGCGCCGTCATCACCAACGTGAAGGCCGCCAACCCCACCGCTGTCTACTACGGCGGCGAGTACCCGCAGGCCGGGCCGCTGTCCAAGCAGATGAAGGCCGCGGGTCTCAACGTCCCGCTGATGGGCGGCGACGGCATCTACGACCCGTCGTACATCACGCTCGCCGGCTCAGCCTCCAACGGTGACCTCGCGACCTCCGTCGGCGCTCCGGTCGAGACCCTCGCCTCGGCCTCGTCGTTCGTCGCGGCCTACAAGGCGGCCGGCTACAAGGACCCGATGGGTGCCTACGGCGCTCAGTCGTACGACGCAGCCAACGCCATCATCAACGCCCTCAAGACGTCGCTGGCCAAGGCCACCGACGCCAAGTCGGCTCGGGCGGCGACCGTGACCGCCATGTCCTCGGTGAGCTTCGACGGCGCGACCGGCAAGATCGCGTTCGACAAGTACGGCGACGCTGTGTCGAAGGTCATCACCGTCTACAAGGTGACCGGCGGCCAGTGGGCCACGGAGAAGACCCTCAGCTGAGGTAGATCAGAAACGCGGTTGGCACCGTGTTCGTCGGTGCCAACCGCGTTGTTCTGCAGGGTTTCCGGATTGAAGAGAGGGCGACGTGGATCTGTTCTGGCAGCAGCTGATCAACGGGCTGTCGTTGGGGGCGTTGTACGCACTCATCGCGGTCGGTTACACGGTGGTGTACGGCATCGTGCAGCTCATTAACTTCGCGCATGGTGAGATCTTCATGACGGGCGCGTTCGGAGCGTTCGCGACATGGGTCGTCATGGGTTCGCCCGCGTCCATGAGCTGGCAGGTCGCCGTGTTCGGGATGCTCCCGGTCATGATCCTGGGCGGCATCATCGTGTCGGTCACCATGGCGTTGCTCATGGAGCGCCTGGCGTACCGGCCCCTGCGAGACGCGCCGAGACTCGCGCCGCTGATCTCCGCGATCGGAATCTCGGTGTTCCTCCAAGAGTTCGTGCGCCTGTTCTTCGGCGACATCCCCGGCATGCCCGACTCGAAGAGTGCCATCCCCTTCCCGAACATCGAAGGCATCTCCGGCAAGTCCATCGCGTTCGGCCACGTCGACGTGCAGATCTCGGCGATCTTCACGCTCGGTGCTCTCGTGGTCTGCACGATCTTCCTGTGGTTCTACGTCAACCGCACCAAGACGGGGCGCGAGATGGTCGCCACCAGCCAGGACCCTGACACCGCCCGCCTGATGGGCATCAACGTCGACCGTGTCATCATGGCGGCCTTCGCGGTCGGCGCTGCTCTTGCCGCCATCGCCGGGGTTGCCCAGGGCATGCGCGTCGGCAACATCGACTTCCGGATGGGCTTCCTCGCGGGCCTCAAGGCGTTCACCGCCGCCGTGCTCGGTGGCATCGGCAACATCAACGGCGCGGTCGTCGGTGGCCTTGTGCTCGGCGTGGTCGAGTCGATGGCCACCACGTTCATCCCGGGCCAGTTCGGAAGCCCGGCCTGGAAGGACGTGTGGGCCTTCGTGCTTCTCATCCTCGTCCTCGTCTTCCGACCGCAGGGCCTGCTCGGCGCGAAGGTGGTGGACCGGGCATGAGCCGTCTCACATCAGCACTGACGATCCCGGCCGAGAAGCTGGAGAGGCTCCAGCCGGCCGCGCACATCGGCGGCATCGTGGCTGCCGTGCTCGGCATCGTCTCGGTACTCGTGCCCTGGTCGTACGCGCACGTGGCTCTGGACGACGTGACATACGCCGCCGCGCCCAGCCCGCTCCAGTACAACTACATCGGCCTGGCAGTGATCGCCGCCGTGCTGTTCGCCGGTCCGCTGGTCTTCCGCAGGCCCGGCAGGGTCCGGGACTGGGTGGCGTGGAACACGGGAGCCCGGTTCGCCGGGTACGGTCTGCTGGCGACCGGCTTCGTCGCGGTCGCCGCCATCGGCCTCGAGTCCGGCGGGCTGGTCAACGTCGACCCAGGGGGCTGGATAGCCCTCGGTGCCGGCGTCATCGGTGCGGCATCCGGTCTGGTCCTCTTCCGCTCGCCAGAGCCGGCCATGGGCCGGATCAAGACGCCCACCATCGTCCAGATCATCGCGATCGCGGGTGGGCTCGCTGCGGTTCTCTTCGCCGCCGCGTTCGCACTGGGCCTCACGGGCGCCGGAGCGTTCATCTTCTACCTCACGTTCGCGGGAGTCCTTGCGCTGACCCTCGTGCGGGTCGGTGTCTTCGGTTGGCTCGCCAAGTGCGCCGCCGACAACAAGAAGATCCTCGTCCTCGCGGCATTCTTCGTGGCCTTCGTGTTCCCGTTCACCCAGAACGGGTCCGACGCCAACATGTCGATCGCGACGCAGGTGCTGATCTTCTCCGCGACGGCGCTGGGTCTCAACATCGTCGTCGGCCTCGTCGGACTGCTCGACCTCGGCTACATCGCGTTCCTCGGTGCCGGGGCGTTCACCTCGGCCATCCTCTCCGGGTCGCTGTACTCGCACATCCACTGGCACCCGCCGTTCATCGTCACGGTCCTCATCAGCGGCTGCATCTCCTCGCTCTTGGGGCTCATCATCGGGACGCCGACCCTGCGCGTCTCCGGCGACTACCTCGCGATCGTCACGCTCGCGTTCGGCGAGATCTTCCGGATCACGATGAACAACCTCGACGGGTCGGACGGCCCGAACCTCACGAACGGGTCCAACGGCATCAACAACGTCCCGGAGCTCAGCTTCCTGGGCTTCAACTTCGGCGACGCGCACGTGATCTTCGGCATCGAGATCGGGCGGTTCGCCAACTACTTCTGGCTCATGCTGCTCGTGCTGGCCGTCATCATGGTCGTCTTCGTCAACCTGAACCGTTCGCGGATCGGACGCGGCTGGGTCGCCATCCGCGAGGACGAGCTCGCCGCCGAGGCCATGGGCGTGAACACGTTCGGCCTCAAGATCCTGGCCTTCGCCGGCGGTGCCTTCCTCGCCGGGCTCGCCGGCGCCGTCAAGGCGCACTACGACATCTCGGTCACTCCGGACCAGTACGTGTTCCTCGAGTCGGCGTTCCTGCTGGCCGCCGTCGTGCTCGGCGGCATGGGGACCGTCATGGGCGTGCTGAT
>DAIEHO010000003.1 GCA_027353565.1 Propionibacteriaceae bacterium | reverse complement strand
CCCGCTCGCGGCCCTGCAGGTGGGGGAGCGCCCTGATCCGGTGGTCCCCGACGGGTGGGTACGGGTCAAGGTACGTGCCGCGTCGCTGAACCATCATGACCTGTGGTCCCTGCGCGGGGTGGGGCTGCCCGTCGACCGCATGCCGATGATCCTCGGGACTGACGCGGCAGGTACCACCGACAACGGCCGTGAGGTGATCGTCCATGCGGTGATCGCATCCCCTGGCTGGGAGGGGGATGAGACCCTCGACCCGGGCCGGACCCTTCTGTCGGAGCTCCATCAGGGGACGCTCGCCGAGTACGTGGTCGTGCCGTCCGGCAACCTGGTGAGCAAGCCCGCTGCGATCACCTTCGAGGACGCAGCGTGCCTTCCGACAGCATGGCTGACCGCGTATCGGATGCTGGCCAGGTGCGGCCTCCACCCCGGGGACACCGTGCTCGTCCAGGGCTCATCGGGTGGGGTCGCCTCTGCAGCGATCCAGCTCGCGCAGCTGATGGGCCTGCGAACGTGGGCAACCGCTCGCACCGGGGTGAAGCGGGCATTCGCTCTCGAGCTGGGGGCTGATGCTGCCTTCGACACCGGCGCCCGGCTCCCCGAGCGGGTCGACGCTGTGATCGAGACAGTGGGCAAGGCGACCTGGGGGCACTCGCTCAAGGCGCTGCGTCCCGGAGGCACCGTCGTCATCAGCGGCGCGACGAGCGGCGACGACCCGCCCGCAGACCTCAACCGGATCTTCTTCCTGCAGCTGCGGGTCCAGGGGTCCACCATGGGCACTCGCGAGGAGCTCGCGGCCCTCGTGGACCTCCTGGCGACCTCGGGGGTCCGGCCTCGCGTCGACCGGGTCCTCCCGCTCGAGGCCGCGGCAGACGGGCTCGCTGCTCTGGAGGCCGGCGAGGTCCTCGGCAAGGTCGTGCTCACGGCGTGAGGCCCAACAGCCCTCGGTGACGGCCGCGCCCGAGGGCACGGCAGCTACTTCTTGGCGAACGCCCGATAGAAGAGGTGGATCGTGCCGGCCCCGACGATGAACGCGCCCACGGCGGACAGGGCTGCGACGGAGAAGTTGAGACCGGATCCTCCAGGTGCGTTCCCGCTGCTGGTGGACCCGGCGACGATGAGGAGGAGGGTCAGGCAGATCGCCGCGGAGAACGTGACGACCATGACGACCACGTCGAGCGCCACGCGCAGCGGGGAGGTCCTCGGCTCGGGACCCGGCGCCGACCGGGCGACCAGGGAGATCGGGCGGGCAGGGCCAGGGACCTCAGGGAGGTCGAGCGTGAGCCGGTGGAGGTCGTCGTCGGTACGCGCATGGGCGACCTGCGTGAGCCGCAGCTCGAGCTCCTGCCGCCGCAGGTGGCCGGCCTGGTAGTGCGCGACGAGACGTTCGGCGACCAAGGTGCGGTCCGCCGCGCCCACGCGCACCGACCCTGCCTGGAGCGAATCCGCCATTACCCCATGGTGACCGAGGACCCGTACCCGTACCAGTAGCGCAGACGAGGTCTGGACTCCAGCCGGACGGGCGTGCGTGACATTCCGACCGTGGTCGTACGGGCCGGGAAACCTGCCGGAGGACCAGCCCGTGAACGGGTGGGGCCGACAACCCGTACCGGTGCGCGGACGACAACCCGTACCGCTGCACAGACGGGGAAGGGCTCTCGCCTACGATGTGTGGACATTCCAGGACGGAGCAGTGATGATGCGTGGCCCCGTGGCGCGGGTCGTGGCCGGGCTCGCCGTCGCCGCGCTGACCGTGCTGGCGGCCTGCGGGTCCTCCGTGGCAGCCGGCCCGGCGGCCGTACCGACAACCTCGGCAGCCACGGCAGTGTCGGCGACGGGGGCGTCCGCCGCTGCTTCGGACTTCTCGCAGGCACAGTCGGACTCCTCGGCGACGACGCCGGGCTCCACGACGTCGCCCAGTCCGACACCGTCGGAAGCCACGGCGTCCGCGACAGGGACGGCATCCACGTCGCCGGACCTCGTGGCCGGTCCGGCGATCTACCGAGCAGGTTCGAGCGGAGACGCCGTACGTGGTGTGCAGGTGCGCCTGCGCCAGCTCGCGTGGTACTCCGGGGTCATCACCGGCACGTACGACGCCCAGACCGTGTCCGGTGTGAAGGGCTTCCAGGGTAAGCGCGGTTTCCCGGTGACCGGCGAGGTGGACCAGCGAACGCTGGACCGGCTCGTCGCCATGACGCGGACGCCGACCACGGCGGAGAAGAACAACGTCGTGGCCCCCGTCACGGCGACCGGGGCCATCGACCCGCGCTGCATGACCGGTCACGTCCTGTGCATCGACAAGTCCACGCGGAAGCTGCGCTGGATGGTGAACGGCTCGGTGCTGAAGGTGTTCGACGTACGGTTCGGCTCGGAGCTCACGCCGACCCGCGAAGGGTCGTTCACCGTCTTCCAGAAGTCACGCAACCACGTCTCGACGATCTATCACACCGCGATGCCGTTCGCGATGTTCTTCTCGGGCGGACAGGCCGTCCACTACTCCGCGGACTTCGCCGCCAGGGGGTACAACGGGTCGTCCCACGGTTGCGTCAACGTGCGCGACTACAACGGCATCGCTTGGCTGTTCGACCAGGTCGTCATCGGGGACGAGGTCATCGTCTACCGTTCCTGAAGACCTGGCTTCCCCCCTATTGCTCCCTGAGGAGACTCGTGCAGATTCGCCCCGCTCCCATCCCCATGACAAGGTAGGCCAGTGTCAGAGCCGTATGTGCAGATGAAGGGTCCGGAGGTGACGCGCCTGTGATAGCACTGGCCGTCCTGCTCGCGACCCTTGCGTCGATCTCCTTCGCGTCCGGGGCGAGCGCCCAGCACGTCGGCGTCGACAAGGTCTTCGTCTCCAAGGATGCCGACCGCCGGCTGAGCCTGTCCCAGATCGTCACGCTGCTGCGTACGCCCGTCTGGCTCTTCGGCCTCCTCCTCGTCGCTCTCGGAGCCTGCATCCACATCGTTGCGGTCTACCTCGCGCCGATCACCGTCGTGCAGCCCATCGGGATCCTCGCGGTCATCTGGTCCGTCCTCATCGCGGCACGCCTCAACCACACGACCCCCACCCGCACGATGTGGCTCGCCGTGGCATGCTCGGTGATCGGGATCGTCTTCTTCACGGTCATGTCGACGCGCCACGCGGCCCGCTCGCTCTCGGCGAGCCTGCACGCGATGCTCATCACGACAGGCGTCGTGTGGGCGGTGTCCCTTGTGCTCGTGGCGTTCGGCGTGTTCGGGCCGCGCTGGATGCGGAACCTGGCCTGGTCGTGGGCCGGCTCGGTGCTGTACGGGCTGGGCACCGGCTACATGAAGATCATGACCGTCGTGCTCAAGAACGGCCAGGTCTTCACCGGACCGGAGTTCTGGGCCGCGGCGATCGGTCTCGCCCTCGCCTACGGGGTCGGCGGCTGGTTCATCCAGCAGGGGTACGCGACGGGGCCCGCTGAGGTCGTCGTGGGCTCCATGACAACGATCGACCCCCTGGCCGCGGTCCTCGTCGGACTCGTGGTCCTGGGGGAGGGCGCCCACCTCACGCCCGCCGTCGGCGCCGGCATGGCGATCGCCGGGGCCGTGGCCGCGGGTGGCGTCGCGGTGCTCTCCCGTTTCCATCCCGACACCCAACGTCACTTCGCGGAACAGCCCGCGGGAGGATAGAACCATGCGGATCCTGATCGCCAGCGACACCTTCCCACCTCACATCAACGGTGCGGCCCGATTCGCGGAGCGTCTCGGCCACGGCCTGGTACGTCGCGGTCACGAGGTGCACCAGGTCGCCCCCTCCACCGGTTTCCGGAACTTCACCGAGACGGCCGAGGGCGTCGTCATCCACCGCATCAGGTCGTTCCCGTTCACGGCCATCGACGACTTCCGGTGGGTGGCCCCGTGGGATGCCTACCCCGAGATGGCGCACATCGTGGCCGAGGTCAAGCCCGATGTGATCCATCTGCAGTGCAGCGCGGTCGTGGGCCGGGCTGCTGCCTACCAGGCGACCCGGCACGCGATCCCCATGGTCGCGACCAACCACCTGATGCCCGAGAACCTCATGAAGCAGCTGCCCATCCCGAGGATGCTCCAGAACGCCGCGAGCCAGGCACTCTTCTGGGACATCCGGCACGTGTACAAGCAGGCGCAGGTGATCACCGCCCCCACGCCGCGGGCGGTGGCGATCCTCGAGCAGGACGCGAAGCTGTACGGCGGCCTGGCCGTCTCGTGCGGGGTCGACACGGCGGTGTACGCGGCCTCAGCAGCCTCGGCTCCGCCCCACGACGTCCCAGTCATCCTGTACGTGGGACGGCTCGATCCCGAGAAGAAGATCCACGAGCTCATCGAGGCCGTGGCGGAGCTGCCCGACGACCTCCCGTACCGCCTCGAGATCATCGGCGACGGCATCGAGCACGGGCACTTGCAGAAGCTCGCGACGGCCAAGGGGCTCGGCCCCGACAAGGTCAGGTTCTTCGGCTTCATCAGCGAGGCGGAGCTCGTCGAGGCGTACGGACGCTGCGACATCTTCTGCATGCCCGGTATCGCTGAGCTGCAGTCGCTGGTGACGTTGGAGGCCATGAGTGCAGGCAAGCCCGTCGTGGCGGCCAACGCGATGGCGCTGCCGCACCTCGTCCACCCGAACGACAACGGCTGGCTGTACACGCCGGGCAACGTCGCCGAGCTGCGGGACCATCTCGCGAAGCTTCTCGCCTCGCCCGAGGAACGACACCGGATGGGTCTCGAGTCCCAGCGGATCGTCGCCAAGCACGGGGTGGACTTCACGCTCGACAAGTACGAGACCCTGTACGAGCGGGCCATCAGTGCCGTGAAGGGCGCCTGAGCGTCGACGGGTGCGGGGGTCCTGATCCGCTCGGGTGAGGGTCCGGCCCTCAGGGCTTGATCGGCAGCCCCGACACCTGGTTCTCCATGTCGTCGATCATGACGAGCGTGCCATCCCCCCGGGTGATCTGGAACGAGAGCGTGCCGGAGGCGGACTGGCCCGCAGACAGCGTGCCGCCACGGAGAGCGCTGCTCGACGTCGTGTCGGGGTAGGCGAGCCTCATCGACGTGTTGTTGTACGCGTAGAACGAGTAGTGGAACGTACCCGTGGCCACCATGACGCGCACCGTGAGCACCACCTGGTTCGACGACCACTGCGTGTTGGTGATCTCCCAGCTGCCCGTCGCCGAGCCCGAGTCGAAGGCCAGCCCGGGGAGGGTCGCCGTGGCCGAAGGAGTCGCGGCCGGGGCGTTCTGGGCCGCGCGGGAGTAGTGGTCTATCGCGATGAAGGCGCCGATCAGCACCGCGAAGCCGATCAAGAACGCGACCAGGCTGCCCACACGGCGCTTCGGCGGCTTGTAGGAGTCGATGGAGAGGCTGTCCGGCTTCCTCGGCCCGATGGGCTGGCTGCCTGGCGGTGGCAGTGCAGGAGCCGTGGGCCGCGGCCGTGGCGCGAACGCCGAGTACGGCTGAGCCCCCTGTACCGGACGAGACGGCGGCCCATACGGCTGGTACGGCTGCTGTGGCACGTACGGAGGTTGCTGGGGATAGCCCTGGGGCGGAGGGACCGGCTGCCGCGGATGGCCCTG
>DAIEHO010000176.1 GCA_027353565.1 Propionibacteriaceae bacterium | reverse complement strand
CTCGGTCGTCGCGACGCCCGACCTCATGGGCAAGGTGGGCCGCCTGGGTCGAGTCCTCGGCCCCCGCGGTCTCATGCCGAACCCGAAGACCGGCACCGTGACGATGGACGTGGCGAAGGCAGTCACAGACATCAAGGGCGGCAAGATCGAGTTCCGTGTCGATCGCCACGCCAACCTCCACTTCATCATCGGCAAGGCGTCGTTCGACCTCGACAAGCTCGTCGACAACTACACCGCCGCGATGGACGAGGTCATGCGGCTCAAGCCGAGCACCTCCAAGGGCCGGTACGTGAAGAAGATCGTCGTCGCCACCACCATGGGCCCCGGCGTCCAGGTCGACCCACAGCGCAAGCGCGAAGAGGCCAGCGCCTGACTCGCAGTCTCACCTCGGCGGCCCCGTACCCCTCTGGGGACGGGGCCGCAGCCGTTCTCGGGCTCGACGTGAGTCCTGGTACGGGGTGGGAGGGAACCCAGGCGGGATTGCCAGCGCCAGGTAGCAGGCATAACCTAGTACCAGGCGAACTAAGGAGTCCCGGTGGTGTCGGACAGAGTGGCGCAGCTGCGCAAAGGGGTGCTTGAGCTCGCGATCCTCGGGTTGCTGAGGGCCCGCGAGAGCTATGGGGGCGAGATCGTGACGGCCCTGGCGACGCGGCCAGGACTGGATGCTTCCGCAGGTACGGTCTACCCGCTGCTCAGCCGCCTCAAGACCTCGGGGCTCGTCGACACACGATGGGAGGAGTCGACGGCGGGGCCGCCTCGCAAGTACTACCAGCTGAGCGCTGCGGGACATGCGGCGCTGGCTGACGGTACGCAGGCCTGGCGAGGCCTCGTACATGCCCTCGACTCTCTGCTGGAGGTGCCGGAGTGAGGAGCTACGAGGATCAGGTGGCGGCGGCCCTGGAGGACCTGCCCGCCGACGTCCGGACGGCTGCCCTCGACGACCTGCGCGCCGCACTGCTCGACGGCGCGACCGAGGCTGATCTGGGCTCGCCCGCCGAGTACGCCGCCCACGTCCTCGACGCCTTCGCCCGGGCCGCCGACCCCGCCGACGGAGTGGGCGACGTGTTCGGCGTGCCGTTCGAGACGCGCGGACCCACGGACCCGGCCGTACGGAGCCGTATCTGGTCGCCGGCGGATCCACACATCCTCGTACCGCGGATGTTCGGCCTGGGCTGGACCGTCAACCTCGGTGCTGTCGCCGTACGACTCGGGCTCATCCGTCCCGACGACTGGGACGACGAGAGCCTCGACGACGTTGATCCGGGACTGCTGACGGCCCTGCGGTACGCGCCGGTGGCGTGGGCCGTCGCGACTGCCGTGCTGGGCGTGCGGACCTGGAGGCGCGGCCTGCCCGTACCCACGCACCTCGACCTTCAGGGACGTCCGGACGAGTGGTCGAAGCCGTCCGCCGCCTTGGTCCCGGTCGCCGTCGCCGCCGGGTTCGCGGCGTGGGGCACGAGAGCCACGACCGGAGACGACCGGATGATCCGACCGGCGCTCGGGGCCGCAGGCGCCGGCCTCGGGTGCGCGGTCGCTGCCATCGCCGCGAGGTCCGTGGGCCATCCCGAGCGCGTCACGTCGGGCAATGCACTGCTCGCCGGCGCCGCCGCCATCCTGCCCCTCCACATCGCCCTGCCGGTGGTGGTGGCGCTCCGAAAGCGGTGGAAGCGTCGATGAGCGCACGTACGCGCGACCGAGAGGGCCGACGCGTACGACCGACCCCCACCGGACCCAGCACCACAGGGCCGTCGCTGGTTCCCGCCGACCACCTCGGTCACCGCACCGCGCACCGCAGGCCATGTCGTAGCGGTCGCCATCTCACGCTGTCAGCGCGTGCGGGTGGCCGGTCTCAGGTGCCCGGCCCGGACAGCTGTCGTCAGGTCGCGCTCTCCGGGCTGCTCCGGTATCACCTGCTGCGGTCTGAGGACCTCGACGATGTGACCGCGGCTCGGGTCCCGGCATCCGTTTGTGCGAACACACTCCACGTCCTAGCGTCAGGCACACCGGGAGGAGCCTGAGGTGCCTGTACGACTGATCCACGACTGCTCGGTGCTCGAGGTGCCGCAGACCGGCGAGGTGACCGTGTCCGAGCACCAGGACATCGAGATCGTCG
>DAIEHO010000372.1 GCA_027353565.1 Propionibacteriaceae bacterium | reverse complement strand
CTCAGCCGTCAGACTCTGCGCAAGGACGGCCCGATTCCGCAGCCAGCGGAAAGGAGGAACCGCGATGACGCAGGTCGTGCTGCTCAACGCGTCGTACGAGCCACTCGGTGGTGTCGCGTTCCGTCATGCCATCGGGATGCTCGTGCGCGGCGTCGCGACCGTCGAGGAGCAGGACGGGTCCCTCACGTTCGGCCCGTACCCGCGACCACGGGTCATCCGGCTCGTACGGTTCGTGGCGACGACCTGGCTGTACAAGCCTGCCGGTTTCTCCAAGCCCGGTGTCCTTGCCCGGGACCGGCGGACCTGTGCGTTCTGCGGCGGGTACGCGACCACGGTCGACCACCTGCGGCCCAAGTCGCAGGGTGGGGCGAACTCCTGGCTGAACTGCGTGGCCGCGTGCAAGGCGTGCAACGGGCGCAAGGCGAACCGCACCCCTCACGGTGCGGGAATGAAGAGGCTCCACTGCACTCCGTACGTCCCCCGGGTCATCGACCTCATCAACGCTGCCTGAGCGCCGGCCCGGTGACGGGTCCGTCCGCGTCGCAGACCTTCGATCGAGGAGACCTCACCTACAATCCAGGCGTAAAGCGCACGGCGCTGGTCCTCGCGATCTTGGCCCTGTCGGCCTGTCAGGCTGGCCCTCCCGCGCCTGTCGCCCCACCCGTCTCGAACGGGCCGTCGACGTTCCTCGTCACCCTGGGAGACGGGATCCAGCTCTCGCTGCCGGGGAAGGCCTCAGTGGCGGCGTCGCTCGACCCGACGTGTGCGCCCGAGGTGTTCGAGATCAAGACCATCGGCGGCGAGTACCAGGCGGCACTTCTGGGGACAGGCTGCGTGGCGACCACGACGGTCCCGGAGAACGGCAACCACGGCTTCTACCCGTCGGCCCCGCCGACGGCCAGGGTGGATCGCGTCTCCACTCCTGTGGGAGCGGCCGTCGTGTTCCCCAACCAGTACTCGGACTGCTCGAGCAGCTGCTACATGGGGACCGACCAGGTTGCGCTGGTGACGGTCGGAGCACGCGTCGTCCAGGTCATTGCCCCCACAGCGCCGGCGGCCGGCACGACGGACCGCGACCCGACCGGCCTCGTCGCCGTTCTGCAGGGGCTACGGAAGGTGTGACCCGGACCTCGTAGTGTGGCGGCATGGAACAGATACGTCTCGGACAGTCAGGTCTTCGCGTCTCCCGGCTGGCGCTGGGGTGCATGAGCTACGGCGACTCAAGCCGCGGTGGGCACCCGTGGGTGCTGACGGAGGACCAGTCACAGGACTTCTTCAGACAAGCCGTCGAGCTGGGCATCACGTTCTGGGACACGGCCAACGTCTACTCCGGCGGAAGCTCCGAGGAGTTCACCGGCCGGGCGATCAGGATGTACTCGCGGCGTGAGGACATCGTGCTCGCGACGAAGGTGCACGGCCACATGCACGACGGCCCGGGTGGGTCGGGACTCTCCCGCAAGGCCATCCTCGAGAACATCGACGCCTCGCTGAGGCGCCTCGGCACCGACTACGTCGACCTGTACCAGATCCACCGGTTCGACCCCCTCGTGGAGGTCGAGGAGACGATGGAGGCCCTGCACGACGTCGTCAAGGCTGGCAAGGCCCGCTACATCGGAGCCTCGTCCATGTGGGCCTGGCAGTTCTCGAAGATGCAGTACACGGCGCGCCTCGCCGGCTGGACCGAGTTCGTCTCCATGCAGGACCAGTACAACCTCATGCAGCGCGAGGAGGAACGCGAGATGTACGGGCTGTGCGCCGACCAAGGCGTCGGCGTCATCCCGTGGAGCCCGCTCGGACGTGGTCGCCTGACCCGCCCGTGGGGGACCGACACGACCCGTAACGGCTCCGACCACATGATGCGTCACTACGGGGATGCCGACGCTGCTGTCGTGGGGGCGGTGGAGAAGGTGGCGGCTGCACGCGGGGTGCCGATGGCGCAGATCGCGCTCGCGTGGGTGCTCAAGAACCCGGTCGTCACGGCGCCGATCGTCGGCGCCACGAAGCCCCACCACCTCACGGACGCCGTCGCCGCGCTGGAGATCCACCTCACCGACGACGAGATCAGCGCGTTGGAAGGTGCGTACGTCTCGCGGCCACCGTCCTACTTCGGGTGATCCGCAGTACCCGAGGCGAACAGCGGCACCGACGGGGCTGACCACGGCCGCCGTGACGGTCGATCGATCACAGTGCTCGCCATATCTGGGGTCCCCTCCGACGCGCTGGAGCGATTCCATCGAAGTGCAGGTTGTGAGGCTCGTCTCCGACCTGGATGACCGGCACTTCGATGGGTCAGCTGCGGGGCGAGGCGTCGAGGCCCGTCATAACCGTCCGTTCGATGGAACCGGTCGGAGCTGGTACGTGCTCTCGTGGCCGATCATCAGCGTCGTGTCCAGGGTGATCGTGACGGGCTCGTCGGGCCCGTCGCCGTTGAGCCGTTGGAGCAGCAGCTCCGCAGCCTCGATGGCCAGGTCCTCGATCGGCTGTGCGACCAGGGTGGGGCGCGGACGGATGAGACGCGCGAGATCCATGTTGTCGAAGCCGACCAGAGCCGGCCGCGACTCCGGGCCGAGCTCGTTGAGAGCGATCGTCGCCCCGAGCGTGAAGCCGTAGTTCGCACACACGACCGCCGTGGGCGGGGCGCTCAGCCGAAGGAGGCGCCGCACCCCCGCGCACCCGCCCTCGATGCTCACGTGCTCAGGCTCGATGAGCTCGGTGCGGGGCAGCAGCCCCGTACGGTCCTGCACGGCGTCGCGGAAGCCCGCGCGACGCTCACGCATCGTGTACGTCGAGTCGGGCCCGGCCAGCAGCCCGATCGACGTGTGGCCGGCAGTCGTGAGGAGCTGTACGGCTGACGCGATCGCAGCACGGTTGTCGATGATCACCGAGTCGGTCCCGGGAACCAGGCGGTCGACGGCGACGACGGGCACGCCGCGGTCGCGTGCGGGGACGAGGAACGAGGCGTCGTCGTCGACGGGGACCACGATGATCCCGTCGACCATCTTCCCGACGAGGAAGCGCATGACGTCCGCCTGCGCCTCGGCGTCCTTGCGGGAGTCGCAGATGATCGTCCCGTACCCCGCCTCGCGCAGCCGCTCCTCCATGCGCGACACGATCGTGGTGTTGAACGCGGAGTCGAGCTCATCGAGGATCACGCCGACCGTCATCGAGCGCCGGCTGCGCAGTCCGCGCGCGACGTTGTTGAGCTGGTAGTCGAGGTCGGCAGCCGCCTTCTCGATCAGCTCGCGGTTCGGTTCCAGGACGTTGCCGCCGTTGTAGTACTTGGAGATCGTGGCCAGCGACAGTCCAGTCAGGCGCCGGATGTCCTTGTACGTCGCGACCACGTCGGCCCCCTTTGGCGAAACGTTTCAGGCTCCTACCTTTCCAGGAGGTTCACGGGACTGTCAACCACTCGCGAGCGGGTCTCCCCACCTCGCCGGACCGGATCCGGCCCGAGGGTCGGAGCCGGTCTTCGTGCCCTCGACCACGACCGTACCGATCCTGCGCTCGCCGGGGAGCTACCTGTCCTGGGCGCTCATCCCGGTGATTCGTCGTCCCACGCCTCCGACCACTCGACGAGCGAAGCATGATCCAGGGAGGGCCAGACCCAGTCGGCGTCCAGGGGCTGGCTGGCGAGGGACGGGATGCCGACGGTGCGCAGACCTGCAGCGACGGCGGACTGAAGCCCCTTGGCGGAGTCCTCGAACGCGAGGGTGTCGAGCGGGTCGGAGCCGAGGCGGCGGCACGCTTCCAGGTACAGGTCCGGTGCCGGCTTCGGGTTCTCGATCTCGTCCGCGGCGATGGACGCGTGGAACAGCCCGTCCAGCACGGCACCCCTGAGAGCGAGGTCCACGATCTCCCGCGGCGAGTTGCTCGCCACCGCGATCGGGATACCGGCGGCGAGCGCCCGGCGGACCAGGTCGCGG
>DAIEHO010000367.1 GCA_027353565.1 Propionibacteriaceae bacterium | reverse complement strand
CACCGGTGAACCCGCTGGGCCGGGCTCCGGACGGGAAGCCGGACCGGTTGCCGAAGGTGCCGCGGCTGCTGGTCCCGGTGCTGGTCGCCTGGATCGGCACGAGGATCTCGTCGCCTTCAGCGACCCCCTTGGTGATCTCGGTGCGGGTGCCGAACGTACGGCCGACAGTGACAGCCGTCTTCGTCTGGACGCCGTTCGCCACGATCGTGACGTAGGCCTGACCGCTCTCCTCCGTGACCGCCGCCGTGGGTACGGTCAGCGCCGTGATCTGGCTCACGACGATCGTGACGTCAGCCGAGCCTCCGACATAGAGTCCTGTCGGGTTACCGGTCAGCGTGACGATGATCGGGTATGTGGTGGTGCCTGCGGACGTCGTACCCACGATGCCGATGCTGGTCAGGGTGCCGGGGAGGCTGGTGGTGGCCCCGGTCGCCGTGACCGTGCATGCCAAGCCCTGCTTGAGGCTGGCAAGGTCGGCCATCCCCACCGTGCTGTTCACGAGCCACGTGCTCGTGTCGACGACGACGATCTGAGCCGCGGTCGACACGGTCGACGACACCTGGGTGGTGGTGCCGATGCCCGTGGTCGTCGACGAGGTGCCGTTCACCTTGCTGTTGGCTGTGAGGTTGACCTGTGCGACGACCCCCGCGAAGGGCGCGGTCATCGTGGCTCCGGCGAGGTCGTTCTGCGCCGAGGCCAGCTTCGCCTGCGCGGAGGCAAGCTGGGCCTTCGCGGCCGAGATCTGGGCCGTGGTCGAGGAGCTCGAGGAGTTGAGCGTGGTCAGGCTCGACTGGGCGGAGTCGACGCCGGCCTGGGCGGACGCCACCGCTGATGACAACGTCGTGGTGTCCTCTGTGGCCAGCACCTGACCTGCCGTGACGGTCTGACCGAGCTGTACGTTGACCGCCGACACCGTGCCGGCGGCGGGGAAGTTCAGGTACGCCTGGTTCTGCGGCGCGAGCGTTCCTGTCGCGGAGATGGTCGTGCGTAAGGTCGACTGCGTGGCCTTCTCGGTCGTGGTCGTCGGGGCTGAGGCAGCCGCAGCGGGGCGGGTCAGCCTCCATGCCAGGACGCCGCCCGCGACGAGGACGATGAGTGCGACCGCCGCCGCGATGGCCACCGTGCGTTTCCGCCACCGACGCATTCCAGGTCCTCTTTCTTCACGATGTGGGGACCCCCCGGGGCCCTCGGCCGGGTCTCTCGACCTCGGCCGATCCTCATCGTGTCACGGGCTTCCCATGAGCCCTGCCCCCGCTGCTGTGGCTTTCCTGTGAAGCGGCAATGAATTCTGGGACGCGTCTATGAGGTAAGCAGACGAACCCTGTGAAGTCACCGGACGAACGCATCTCCGGAGTTCCGATCTTCCCCGGTTCCCGGAGCATCACTCCTTGTCAAGCAGCAGTTCCACGAGGCGGCGGAGGTCGTGGGTGAGATCATGCTCCGCCACCGTCACCTCATCCCGCTCCGGGAGTGAGAACGTGTACGAGAACGCGTCGGGCGTGGGGGGACGTGTGCTCAGCGTCGTGAAGTCCGCGCGCTGCACCAGACGGCGTACGTCGTCCACTCGTGGGTCGTCGCCCTCGAGGTCCAGCTCACCGGCGCGGGTGATGCCTGCGAACCCGCCGGACCGCGTCACAGCGACCGTCCGTGGCGCCGCTCCCGGGCCGCCGGCCCGGGAGCCTCCGGCAGCCGGGGTCACCCCGACCGTGGTCCACGCCTGACGCACGGCGTCGGCATGCGGCCCCGCGGCCGCCACAGTGGCCGCCGCGAACCCCGCGAAGTCCGTGTTCGGTCCGACATCGGTGCCCGTGAGCGCCGCGTACCAGATACGGCCCGCACCCTCGGCGGAGCTGCCCCCGATCGCCGTCGCAGCCAGCTGGAACGCACGGTTCGGGATCCCGCTGTTGATGTGGACACCGCCGTTGTCCTGTGTCGTGTGCACGAAGTCGGCGTACGAGCCGACCTGCGGGTCCTTGCCCAGCCTCGGGTCGTCGTACGCCGTTCCGGGATGAGCCATGTCGCGCAGGGCGCGGGCCTGCACCCCGGGCAGGAAGATGCCCTCGCCGATGAGCCAGTCCGCCTGCTGGGCCGTCTGGCCGAGCAGCCGCTGCTTGGAGCAGATGCCGAACACGTCGGACATCGACTCGTTGAGAGCGCCCGGCTCGCCCGAGTACACGAGGCCGGCGGTGCGCTCGGTGACGGCATGGGTCAGCTCGTGACCGAGCACGTCGATGGGCTTGGTGAAACGGTCGAAGACCTGGCCGTCTCCATCCCCGAAGACGAGCTGGGTGCCGTTCCAGAAGGCGTTGTCGTAGCGCACTCCGTAGTGCACCGACATGATGACCTCTGCGCCGGCGTCGTCGTACGAGCGCCTCCCGTACACCTGGCTGTACATGTCGAGCGCGGCCTGCCCGCCGGTCGCTGCTTCGTTGACGGCGGGGTCGGCGTTCGCGGGGTCGCCGGCGGTGCGCAGCAGCGTCCCCGGCAGGTTCTGCGTCGACGACGCCGTGTAGACGGCCCACGCCGCCTTGGTCGCCCGCGACGGGGCGCTCGGAGCTTTGGCTGCACGGGCGGCGCGGATCTCTGCGTCGGTGCGGAGCGTCTCCGCCACTGCCCGGCCGACCAGGTCGGCGGTCAGGGTGGCGCGGTCCGTAGGCTCGGCGAGACGTTCGAGGAGCCACGGCGGTACGAACTGGCAGACAGGGGGGTGTGGATTCGTCATGCGCTCAGGTTTACCCGCCACCACCGACAATTCCTAGGTCGAGCTCCCGTCGACTCCCTGCTCCGCCCGAGGTCGTGACTCCCAGCTCATGCGAGCGGCGCGAACGTGGCACCGATCCGGAACGGCCGAGCCGACAGGACGTTCTTCTCCTGCGGCAATGGGCCGCACGCCGCCGTCCCGAGCGCCTGCTGGGCGACATCCATCGTGAGCCAGACCCGGTCGTCCGGCACCAGGTCGACGGTGTGCGCCGCCGCCCACAGCGCCCGGGACGTCCACGGACGCAGCGTCACGCCCAGAGGCTCGTCGAAGGCGACGCGCAACCCTCCCGTGAGGTCGGCCCAGCGCACGCCGGCACGCCGTCCGTTCTCCTGAGGACGTACGTACGGCGTCTGCAGCTCTGCGAGCGTCGCCGACCACGTTCCGACGCGGACGGCCGCGTGCGAGTCCACGTACGCCTCGCCCGGCCCCGAGCCGAACCACGTCATGCCCGTGACGGAGGTCGGCAGGCTCATCGTGACGCCCAGCCGTGGGATCGGGGACGGCCACGCACCGTGCGGAGTCGCGCTGAGGTCCATATGGAGCCCGACGTCGGTGGCTGTCCAGACCCACGTCATCTCGTACACGTGGTTCCAGCCGCCGGGTCCCTCACGGGTGACGACAGTCAGGCTGTCGGGACCGGCCTCGACGGAGACCACCGTCTGGATCGGTCGTTGCAGACCGTGGCGGTGCCACTCCGCTCCCTGGCCCGCCGGCTCGCCGTAGCGGTACAGCTCGTTGTCGATCGGCGCCCTG
>DAIEHO010000352.1 GCA_027353565.1 Propionibacteriaceae bacterium | reverse complement strand
GGCACGGTCGCGGAGAGAACCTGGCACGGTCGCGGAGAGAACCTGGCACGGTCGCGGAGAGAACCTGGCACGGTCGCGGAGAGAACGGAGCAGCCTTCGCGAAGGCCGGTGCATGCCACAGGCGGGGTCAGGAGACACCTGGGCGCTGATGGACAACACCCATCCTGTGCACAACTGTCAGAACGTGCACCACGTGGCGCATTAGTCAGGGCATGCCCATCAACAATGGTCTCCCCTTCCACACGCGGGAAGCCGCACGACACTTCTCGTCGCGGCGTGAGTTCCAGGAAGCACATAGAGCCGGCCTCCTGCGATGGATCGCGTACGCACTGTCAATCGACGCCACGGTGCCTGACTCCCGGACCGTACGAGCGCAAGCCGCACGTCTCGTCGTGCCGGACCACGCAATCGCCAGCGACGACTACGCCGCCTTCGTACTGGGCGCGGACACCAGACCGCCAGGGAGTCGCTTCGAGCAGCGACCCATGTACGTGGTCCAGCACGCGAGGTACCGCTCGGTGGACGGGTATGCCCTCGTCAGGCAGTCGAAGGACATCCCGAACGAAGACGTGATCGAGATCTCCGGCCTTCGGCTCACCAGCCCGCTACGTACGGCGTCGGACCTTCTCCGGTTGAAGCGACGTCCGTACGCGCTGGCGGCAGCCGATGCGATGGCGTTCGCCAAGATCCTGGACGCCGACGATCTGCGCTCGTACGTCGCCAACCTTCACCAGCTGCCGGGTCTGGCTCAGGCACAGGAGCTGGCTGTACGGGTGACGGACCTCGCGGAGTCTCATGGCGAGTCCTGGCAACGGTGCCGAATCCTCGATGCCGGCTTCCCACGTCCGCTGCTCCAGCACCCTGTGGTCGACTCGTACGGGAGACAGCGGCGCCTCGACATGGCGTACGAGGAGTCCCTGACCGCCTCCGAGTACGACGGCCGCGAGTTCCACACGGCGGACTCCGACCGGGAGAATGACGAGTCGCGGCGAGGTGACCTCTCACGACGCCTGGGATGGCGGTTCAACCTCGGTACGTACGAGCGCATCTTCGGAGCCTCCACAGCGTTCGAGGACGAGCTGGGCGGACTTCTCGGCCAGACCCCCCGTCCGCGAGCGTGGCACTAACGGGTCGCCACCTGCTCTCCCCGACCGCGCCACCTTCTCTCCCCGACCCGCTATGTTCTCTCCCCGATACGGTCCTGGCGCAGAAGTCCCGGCGGTCCAGGTATGTTGCCCACAACCGTCGAGGAGGTGCCATGGTCAAGTACTTGCTGCTGCGCATCGCGAACTACGCGCTGCTGCTGTTCATCGCGGTGTCTCTGGCATGGGTGCTCGCGCAGACGCAGCTGCATCCGCGACAGCTCTTCGAGGTACGGACGCCGCCCCTCAACCCGCAGTCGATCGAGAACATCCTGCGTGCCGCGAACGTCTCCGACCATGTGCCCTTGTGGGACCGCTACACGACCTGGCTGCGCGGTGTCTTCCTGCACTGGGACTGGGGTACGAGCCCGGGCGGAGGTGACGTCGGCGACGAGATCGGGCGACGGATCTGGGTCTCGTTCCGACTCGTCACGATCGGCTGGCTGCTCGGCACGTTCATCGGCGTCGCCCTCGGCGCCTGGAGCGCTGTCCGCCAGTACAGGATCTCGGACCGCGTGGTGACGGCCCTCGTGCTGATCCTCGTCGCGACCCCGTCATATGTCACCGGCGAGGTCTCGAAGATGGTCGCGACCGTCATCAACAAGCAGGTCGGATTCCAGCTCTTCCTCTTCCTCGGCGAGAAGTCGACCGGCACCCTTCCCAGCTATCCCCTCGCTGACGTCGTCGACCGCATCCAGCACATGGTGCTGCCGACCCTCGTGCTGACGCTGCTCGGACTGGCCGGCCTGCAACGGCTCCAGCGTGGCCTGATGCTCGATGCGCTCGGCTCCGACTTCGTACGCACCGCTCGTGCCAAGGGACTGCGCGAGAACAAGGCCGTCATGAAGCACGCCCTCCGGACGGCTCTCATCCCGACCGGCACGTACTTCGCGTTCCAGGCCGCCACCCTGTTCGTGGGCGCCACGTACACGGAGCGGATCTTCGACTTCCAGGGCATGGGCATCTACGGCGTCGACACGATCTCGCAGCAGAACATCAACGGGGTGGTGGCCGTCACGGCCTTCGGCGGGATGTGCTACCTCATGGGCGCCATCCTCGCTGACCTCATGGTGGCCTTCCTCGACCCGCGCGTACGGCTGAGCTGAGGCGACGATGTCCATCGACTTTCGCGGAGTGGAGGAGCCGGAGGCGCTGAGCGGCTTCGAGCAGCCCCTCGTCCCGGTCAACAAGCGCCTCACACGCGGCCAGCTCATCCGTCGCCGCTTCTTCCGCAACCGCGGCGCCGTCGTCGGGCTCGTGCTCATCGGCGTCCTGGTCGTGATCTCCCTCTTCGGGCAGTACCTCCTGCCGTGGCAGTTCGACCAACGTGACATCGGCCAGTACTACAAGCCCCCGTCCGCCCGGCACCTGTTCGGCACCACGCAAGCAGGCTTCGACGTCCTCTCGCGTACGGTCCGAGGCCTGGGCAAGTCGCTCATCATCGGCTTCATGGTCGCGATCATCCAGACGACCATGGCCGCGCTCATCGGCTCGTCGGCCGCGTACATCGGTGGCTGGTACGAGAAGGTGTGGCTCTGGGTCATCGACCTCATGCTCGTCCTCCCCTCGTTCTTCCTCATCGCGATCGTGTCGCAGGGCGGCCCGAAGGGCCACTACGCCTGGTTGCTGCTGGTGGTCCTGCTGGCAGCGTTCGGATGGCAGCTGTCGGCTCGCGTCGTACGCAGCCTGTCGATGTCGGTCAAGGAGCGCGAGTACGTGGCGGCGGCGCGTTTCATGGGGCTGTCGACCCCGCGCCTCCTCGTACGTCACATCGTCCCGAACATCGCCTCGATGCTCATCGTCGACGTGTGCCTCGGCGTCGGCTACGCGATCCTCGGCGAGGCCGGCCTGTCCTACTTCGGGTACGGAGTCCAAGCGCCCGACACCTCGCTCGGCACCCTCATCGCAGAGGGAGCGCAGTCCACGACGATCGCACCGTGGATCTTCCTCGCGCCGGCGAGCGTGCTCGTACTCCTCGTCATGTGCGTCAACGCGCTCGGCGACGGGCTCCGCGACGCGCTCGACCCGACGTCGATGTCCGGAGGCCAGGCATGACGATGGCGACACCCGCCACCAACCAGCGTCAGACGGCGACCGGAGACGTCGTCCTCAGCGTCCGCAACCTTCACGTGACGTTCCCCAGCGAGGCGGGGCCCGTGAAGGCCGTCCGTGGGCTCAGCTTCGACCTGCGCGCCGGCGAGACCATGGCGATCGTCGGCGAGTCGGGCTCCGGCAAGTCCGTGACGAGCCTCGCGATCATGGGTCTCCACCCGCGTACTGCCCGTGTCACCGGCTCCATCACGCTTCACGGGCGGGAGCTCATCGGTCTCAGTGACGCCGAGATGTCACGGATCCGCGGAGAAGACCTGGCGATGATCTTCCAGGATCCGCTCAGCGCGCTGACGCCCGTCTACACGATCGGCGACCAGATCGTCGAGGCGATCCAGACGCATCACGACGTGGGACGTGCGCACGCGTGGAAGCGGGCCGTCGAGCTCCTCGACCTGGTGGGCATCCCGAACCCGGCGCTGCGCGTGAAGTCGTTCCCGCACGAGTTCTCCGGAGGGATGCGGCAGCGCGCGATGATCGCCCAGGCGATCGCGAACGACCCCGACGTGATCATCGCCGACGAGCCGACGACCGCGCTCGACGTGACGATCCAGGCACAGGTGCTCGAGGTGCTGAGGACCGCGCAGAGGGAGACCGGCGCCGCCGTCGTCCTCATCACCCACGACCTCGGCGTCGTAGCGGGGATGTCGGACAGCGTCACCGTCATGTACGCGGGGCGGCCGGTCGAGCAGGGCAGTGTGGACGACATCTTCTACACGCCACGCATGCCGTACACGATCGGTCTGCTCGGCGCCGTACCACGCCTGGACGCGTCGAACGCTGAGCCGCTCGCGACGCTGCAGGGCAACCCGCCGACGGTGGTGGACCTGCCACCGGGCTGTCCGTTCGTCCCACGCTGCCCGCTCGCGCACGCCGGCTGTCGCGAGGAGGAGCCCGACCTCGCGAGCGTCGGTCCCGACCACACTGCGGCATGCTGGGAGAGCGACCGGATCCGCACGGAGCACCTGACCAGTACGGATATCTTCCCCGTACCCCCGCTCGATGACACCGTGCTCGCGTCCGAGCCTCGCGACCAACGCGACACGGTGCTGAGCCTGGCGGGCATGAAGAGGCACTACCCCCTCATGAAGGGTGCTGTGCTGCGCCGCCGGGTCGGAACCGTGTACGCGGTGGACGGCATCGACCTCGACCTGCGTCGCGGCGAGACGCTGGGTCTCGTCGGGGAGTCCGGCTGCGGGAAGTCGACGACGCTGCTGGAGATCCTCAACCTCCACGCACCCACAGACGGCACGATCGTCGTGTTCGGCAAGGACACCTCGGCGCTGAGCCGGCAGCAGAAGAAGACCATGCGCCGCGACCTCTCCGTCGTGTTCCAGGACCCGATGGCCTCGCTCGACCCACGGATGCCGATCTTCGACATCATCGCCGAGCCGCTCGGCGTCCACGGGTGGTCGAAGAGCAGGATCGAGGCCCGCGTGATGGAGCTCCTCCGTACGGTCGGGCTGGAACCAGGGCACGCCAACCGTTACCCGCAGCACTTCTCGGGGGGCCAGCGCCAGCGCATCGGGATCGCTCGGGCGCTCGCGCTGGAGCCAGAGCTGATCGTGCTGGACGAGCCGGTCTCGGCGCTGGACGTGTCGATCCAGGCTGGGATCATCAACCTGCTCGAAGAGCTCAAGCGGCGCCTCACGCTGTCGTACCTGTTCGTCGCGCATGACCTTGCCGTGATCCGGCACATCGCCGACCGCGTCGCCGTGATGTACCTCGGGAAGATCGTCGAGATCGGAACGGTGGCCGAGGTGTACGACCGGCCGAGCCATCCGTACACGCAGGCGCTCCTCTCGGCGATCCCGATACCGGATCCGCGGACGGAACGGACCAGGACACGCATCCTGCTGCACGGCGACCTGCCGAGCCCGGCGAGCCCTCCGTCGGGCTGCACGTTCCGCACCCGATGCCCGATCTTCGAAGGGCTCACCCCCGACCAGCGCACGCCGTGCCTCGAAGCGATGCCACCGCTCGACCCCGCTCCGGGTGGGGAGGTCGTCGGTCTCGACGATGTGACGACAACGACGGCATCCGTCCGCAGCCATGGTGATCCAACAGTTGACCATCGGGTCGCCTGCTACTACGCACGCCCGAGAAAAGTGCTCTGACAAGGCAGGACCCTGTGAATTCTTCACATTCGTTAGCAACACGTGACCGTGGTGGTTGCATGGCCCCCACGGG